>JADZBS010000026.1 GCA_020851975.1 Gammaproteobacteria bacterium
CACCGTCTCCGCCATATACAGCACCGAGCCGTCCGGCGACAGGCCAATCCCGTTGGGATGCGGATGGATGACCGGGTAGACGACGCGCCGAATCAGGGATCGGTCCGCCCGCGCGTAGTAGATCGCGCCGTGATCGCGATCGTGGTCGCGGACCTTCCCGGAATCGGTGAACCAGAAACCTCCATGGGCGTCGAACACCAGGTCGTTCGGTCCACGCAGCGGTCCGACCCCAGACCCGGTATAGAGGACCTCGACCGTGTTCGTCTGCAGGTCCACACGCTCGATGCGACCGCCACTGTAGTCGGCCGGCTGACCTGCGACCATCATGCCGTACCCGGGATGATGGGCCCACTTGAACCCGCCGCTGTTGCAGACATAGCACTTGCCGTCCGGCCCGATCGCCGCCCCGTTGGGGCTGCCGCCGAGTCTCGCCAGCGGAACGACTCGGCCGCCCATGTCCACCCGGCTGAGCCGACCGGCGGCGATCTCGACCACGAGCACCGAGCCATCGGGCAAGGCAACGGGCCCTTCCGGGAATGCCAGGTCGGACGCGATGACGCGAAAGTCAGCGGTTCGGGAAGAGGGGACAGACGTCATGATGAGGCCTTGGCGCGCCGGTCGACAGGCGCGTGTATGAACTGTGGCGGAACGGGGTACACGGTGCGCATGCCCGCTATCGGCCCAGCTTGCGCCCGGTGACTGCGAGCATCGTCAAGACGACGGCAGACGACGCAACGCTGATCACGAGGGCGAGCGCGGCGATCAGCGGATAGGACCCGTTAACGTACTCTTCCAGCAACAGATAGCCAGCGGTCGGCGTGCTGTGAGTGGCCAGCAGGATCGACGCCGTGAGATCACCGACCACGAATGCAAACACGACGACCCACCCACTGCCGATTGCGCCGCGCATCAGCGGCAAGGTCACACGCCGCAGCGTGCGCCACTCGCCTGCACCCGACACGCGCGAGGCCTGAGTCAGCTCGTCCCGCACCTGCGCCGCGGCGGCGTCTGCCGCGATTGACGCCTGCGGCAGGTAGATCACGAAATAGCCGAGCAGCAGGATCGCCAGCGTGCCGCCCAGGCTGAGCGGAGGCCCGGCGAACGCGAGGAGCACGGCGACGGCCACAAAGACGTGCGGAAAGCCGGCAGGCAACTTCATCACGCCATCGATGGCACGGCCGAACACGCCGCGCCGCTCGCGCGAGAACAGCGTCAGCAGGACCGTCACGGCCATGGCTGCCGTGGCCGTCAACGCCCCGAGCAGGATGCTGTTGGAGACCGCCTTGCCGGCCGTGCCGCCTCTCAGAATGGCGGCGTAGGCGTTCAGGGACAGCGCATCCAGACGGATGTCCGCGCTCCAGAATTTCTGCAGCGAAACGATCAACAACGCCGCGAACGGGATGACCGTCGTGAGCGCGACGAACAGGACGATGCCTGCCTGCGCTGGGCGTCTTAACCAACCAAGCACGACCCGGCCGGAGCTGCTGCCCTTGCCGCCCACCGTCGCAGGGCGGCTCCTGGCCACGATGCGCGCCCGGATCAGCCATGCCACGCCGACGAGCAGCAGCATCAGAAAGCTCAGTGCGACGGCGGCGCCCGTGCGCGGCGGATAAGACCCGTACAGCAGATTGACGATGCGCACCGACAGCACGTCGATCTTGGCCGTCGCGCCCACGACGGACGGTACCGAGAAGATGGACAGGCCGATGGCGACCACCAGCAGTGCGCTTGCCGCAAGCGCCGGCCGGATGGAAGGCAGGGTGACGTGCCACAGGGTGCGCAGCGGCCCCCTGCCGGACACTCGCGATGCCTGCTCCAGCGCGGGGTCGAGATCGCGCAGCGCGGCCGACACCAGCAGGTAGACAAAGGGCGTCAGCTCGAGCGCGTACAGCGCCCCCATGCCCGTCCAGCTGAAGATGTTCAGAGGACCCTGCCCGTCGTCGATGCCGAAGACGGAGCGAACGAACACGTTCAGCAGACCGGCGCGGGGAGACAGCAGCAGCACCCAGCCGATGACCATCGCGATGGGCGGCATGAGTATCGGCAGCACCGGCATGGCGGCGGCCACCCATGTCATGCGAGCGTCGGTGCGCTCGTTCAGCCAGGCAAAGGTCGCGCCCAGGATAAACGCCACCGTGCCGGCCAGAAGGATGACCAGCAGCGTATTGCCCAAGGTCTGCGCGAGTCCAGGCAACCGGGCGGCTTCGGCAAAGGCACCTAGGTTCAGGCCGTCGCTGCCATGGAACAACTGGACCAGCATGGCCAGCAGCGGGAAGCACACGAGAGCACCGACCGCCAGGGCGAGCGAGCCGGAGAAGACCGCCCCAGTGCTCGGGCGTTCGCGCCATTCTGTAAGTCGATCGCGCCGCCCCAAGGTGCTCATTCAGGCGCTCGTGTCGTCGTCGATGTCGACGGGAAAGACCATCACGTGCTCCGGATCGACCGACAGCCACGCGGACGCCCCGACCGCGGCGGCTGCCGGCTCCGGGTGCCACACTCGAACAGCCACCCCGGCCAGATCGACGATGGATTCTAAATGGGCGCCGAGAAAAAGCACGGCGCGCACCGTGACCGGCCAGGCGTTGGGCCCGGGTGGACGCCCGCCGCTCAGGCGCACCTGTTCGGGCCGATGCATGACGAGAGCGCGAGACATCGCAGACCACGATGTCGAGTCCGCCCCGACGCGCGCGATCACTGGTCCGAAATCGCAAGCGATCTGGATCTCGTCGCCGCTGTGGCGCTGCACCGTGCCGCGCATTTCGTTTACGGTTCCGACAAACCTCGCCACATAAGGGGAGCCTGGCCGGCGGTAGATGTCCTGGGGAGCTCCCAGTTGCGCGATGCGTCCGGAATCCAGGACGGCGATCCGGTCGGCCAAAGCGAGTGCTTCCGACTGGTCGTGAGTGATGTACAGCGCCGAGAAACCAATGCTGCGCTGCAGGTCGATCAGTTCGACGCGCAACTGCGCACGCACGCCCGCGTCGACGTTCGACATCGGCTCGTCGAACAGCACCACCTTGCTCCCTGCCACCAGCGCCCGGGCCAAAGCGACCCGTTGCTGCTGTCCACCGCTGATGTCGGCGGGGTGCTGACTCGCGAGGTGGTCGCAACGCACGCGCCCCAGCATCTCCTTGACCTTCTGCGCGATCGACGCTTCCGGCTGCCGCGCCGCCCGCAGCGGATAGGCCACATTCTCGAACACCGTCATGTGCGG
>JADZBS010000027.1 GCA_020851975.1 Gammaproteobacteria bacterium
GAGCCGATCGGCGTTTGGTCACGCCTTGGTCACTCCATCAATACGGCATCAAGAGCGCACGTTCAGAAACTCTTGATTCCGCTCGGCATTGTAGCGTGCTTCGAACCTCTGCTTGACTTCTTCGGAGGCTGACGCTCTATCCAGCTGAGCTACGGGCGCGTGGCGCGTATTGTAGCGGCTTGCCACCGGCAATGGCGGTGCCTCAGGCTTGCACCATGAGCGGGCCGACGGCGGACAACGACATCTTCCTCGACGCCTTCGATGGCGCACCGATCCGCGAGCTGGCGCCGCGCGAGGTGCTGGTCGCCGCCGGCGCACCCGCCGAGCAGGTTTTCAACATCGTCGACGGCATGCTGATGCTGAGCCGCACCGGCAGCGACGGCCGCCGCCAGGTGCTGAGCTTCCTCGGCCGCGACAACTTCGTCGGCTTCACGACCACGGACCGCTACTCCTTCACGGTGCAGGCCGTGACCCCGGCGCGCGTGGCCTGCTGCCTGCGCACCGCCTTCGACCAGCGGCTGGAACGGCACCCGGACGCCGAGCGGGCCTTCCGGCAGATGACCTTCCGCGTGCTGGAGGACATGCTCGACATGATCTACAGCCTCGGCCAGCGCACGGCGCTGGAGCGGCTCGCGGTATTCCTGCTCTACCTGCGCCACGCGCGGCGCCTCGCCGGAGGCATCGCCGACGACGCAGCCGGCCTCGACGACATCGCCCTGCCGATGACGCGCGAGGACATCGCCGATTTCCTCGGCCTGCAGAAGGAGACGGTGAGCCGCAGCTTCGGGCAGCTCGAGGAGCGCGGCCTCGTCCGCCGCCTGGACAGCCACCGCGTGCAGATCGCCGCGCTCGAGTCGCTGCGCGATCTCGCCGGCGTGGTGGATTTCGCCGCACCACGGCGCCTGGCCCGGCGCTGAGAGGCCGCCCGGCGCGCGCTTTCTGTTCAAGGATCCGGCGCTTATACTGCGCTCCCTGTCGTTTACAGTCGCCATCGCCCGCCCCGAGGATCCGACGTGAGCACGCACGATCAACGCTTCTTCGACGTCTTCATCCTGGTCATTGGCTCGCTGGTGGCGATCGCCGTGATCCTCATCTTCATCGCCCGCTCGGTGGGAGCGGCCACGCAAACGCTCTGGGTCCGCGAGTACCCCGTGTACGGCCAGGGCGTCAGCGAACGGCTGAAGCCGGCCGGCTCTGCCGCACTGCCCGGCGCAGCGGGCCCGGAGGAAACACCCGTCGCCGCAGCCGTGGCGGCCAAGGCCGCGCCGGTCGCCGCCCCGCTGTCCGGACCGCAGGTCTTCAACCAGGCCTGCAACGCCTGCCACGGCGCCGGCATCGGCGGGGCACCGAAGAACGGCGACAAGGCCGCCTGGGCTGCGCGCATCGCCCAGGGGGATGCGACGCTCTACAAGCACGCGCTCGAAGGCTTCCAGGGCGCCACCGGCTTCATGCCTGCCAAGGGTGGCTGGGCGAATCTCTCGGACGGCGAGATCACAGCGGCCGTGGATTACATGGTGAGCCAGTCGCGCTGAGTCAGCGGCGGGTCGCGACTGGCGTCGCTCCTACGGGGCCAGCCCACGCCGGATCAGAACCCCGTAGGAGCGGCGCCAGCCGCGACCGAACCCGGCACCACGCCCAATCGCCACGAGGTAGGAGCGACGCCAGCCGCGACCATTCGCGCCCCCGCCCCCGCCTCGCGCAATCAATCCGCCGGCCCCAGCGGCCGGCGCAGCGCCAGCGCCTCGGACACCTGCCCTGCCCCGACGCCATCGGCGCCGGCGAGATCGGCGATGGTGCGCGCCACGCGCAGCACGCTGTCGCAGGCACGGCGTGACAACCGCAGCCGCTCCGCGGCCCTCTGCAACAACTCGCGCCCCGCCGGGTCGGGCAGGCAGCAGCGGCGGGTCGCCGCGACATCGAGCCGCGCGTTGAGATCACCCTGACGCGCGATCTGGCACGCGCGTGCCGCGCCAACCCGCCGGGCAACCCGCGCGCTCGATTCGCCGTCGGCTTCGCCGTCGAACCGCACCTCCGTGCGCGGCACCGGCAGCCGGATGTCGATCCGGTCGAGGAAGGGCCCGGAAAGTCGTTCCTGGTAGCGGCGCACCTGGTCGGGTGTGCAGCGGCAGGGCCGCGCCGCATCGCCGTGGTAGCCGCAGGGGCAGGGGTTCATCGCCGCAACGAGCTGGAAGCGCGCGGGAAACTCCAGCGTGCGCGCGGCCCGCGCCACCACGATGCGGCCGGTTTCGAGCGGCTCGCGCAGGGCCTCCAGCGCTGCGCGCGAGAACTCGGGCAGCTCGTCGAGAAACAGCACCCCGTGGTGCGCGAGCGAAATCTCGCCCGGCCGCGGCCAACTGCCGCCACCGACCAGCGCGATGGTGGAAGCCGTGTGGTGCGGCGCGCGGAAGGGACGCCGGCCCCAGGCCACCCGGCCGCCTGCGCCGGCGAGCGAGGCGACGGCCGCCACTTCCACGGCCTCGTCCTCGGCGAGCGGCGCGAGCAGCCCCGGCAGGCGCCGTGCCAGCATGCTCTTGCCCGTGCCGGGCGGCCCGACCAGGAGCACGTTGTGACCGCCCGCCGCCGCGATCTCGAGCGCACGCCGTGCCTGGGCCTGGCCCTGGATGTCGGCCAGGTCCTCGCCGGCGCCGGCATCGGGCAGCGGCACGGCCGTTGGCACGGCGGCGAGTTCGTCCGCGCCGTGCAGGTGTCGCACCACGTCGAGCAGGTGTCCGGCTGCGCGGATGTCGACATCGCGCAGCAGCCCCGCCTCGGCGGCGCAGGCCTGGGGCACGATGACGGAGCGCCCGGCGCGGCGTGCCGCGAGCAGCGCCGGCAGCAGGCCCGCCACCGGACGCAGCGCGCCGCTGAAGCCGAGTTCGCCGAGCAGCTCCCAGCGCGCGAGGACCTCGGCCGGCAACTGGCCCGAAGCGGCCAGCACGCCGATGGCGATCGGCAGGTCGAAGCGCCCGCCCGATTTCGGCAGGTCGGCCGGTGCAAGGTTGACCGTGATCTTGCGGTCGGGGAATTCCAGGCCCGACTGGGCCACCGCCGCCCGCACCCGCTCGCGGCTTTCCTTCACCGCGGTCTCGGCGAGGCCGACGATGGCGAGACCCGGCAGGCCGCCGCTCAACCGGACCTCGACCGTGACCTCGGGAGCCTGCAGACCCGACTCGCCGCGGGTGTAGGCGCAGGCCAGGCGCACGCTCGCCCCCGGCCCCCCGCCGCCTCAGTGCTGCGCCGGGCGGCGTGACTCGAGTTCGGCGAGACGGCCTTCCAGCGCCTCGAGTTTCTCGCGCGTGCGCTCGAGCACGCGGCTCTGCACGTCGAACTCCTCGCGCGTCACGAGGTTCATGCGACCGAGGCCGGCCTCGAGCATGGCGCGGAAGTTGCGCTCCAGGTCGGCCTGCAGCACCTGCACGCCGCGCGGCACGCTCGAGGCGAGCCGGCGGGCGAGATCGGCGATGAGTTTCCTGTCCATGTGTCCTTTCGCATTGACCCGATCGTGGCGCTGCCCCGTGACGGCGCAACGCGGGTGGTTGCCTGCTCCGCATCGGTGCAGCCGAAGCCGCCCGGCGAGCCTGGATCTGCGTGCAGACCGCGGATCGGCGGCCCGGCGCCGGCTGCATCACGCTGGCACGGATCCTGCAATGGTTGCGCGAGCCGGCAGCTATCGTGCCAAGGGCGCCGGCGCCCAGCAAGACGCAAAAGGACCACGACCATGCCGATATCCGCTGCCACCACCTGCACCGCGGCGGGCACCATCGCCAGCCGGCCGGAGCACCAGCCATGAAGCTCGTCACCGCCATCATCAAGCCGTTCAAGCTCGACGACGTGCGCGAGGCCATCGGCGAGGTCGGCGTGCACGGCATCACCGTCACCGAGGTCAAGGGCTTCGGCCGCCAGCGCGGCCACACGGAGCTCTACCGCGGCGCCGAGTACGTCGTCGACTTCCTGCCCAAGGTGAAGCTCGAGATCGCCGTCGCCGACGAGCTGCTCGATCAGGCGCTCGAGGCCATCATCGCGGCCGCCCGTACCGGCAAGATCGGCGACGGCAAGATCTTCGTCAGCGATCTCCTCGAGGTCGTGCGCATCCGCACCGGCGAGACCGGCGCGGAGGCGCTCTAGTCATGAACAGGTTGCTTACCATGAACATGCTGCCCCGATACCCCCGCACCGGCCAGCTCGCGACCCTGTGCGCCGCGAGCCTCGCCCCCGCGGTCGCGCTGGCCGGCGACGCCCCGACTCCCGACAAGGGCGACACCGCCTGGCTGCTCACCGCCACGGTGCTGGTGATCCTCATGATCCTGCCGGGGCTGGCGCTGTTCTACGGCGGCATGGTGCGCTCGAAGAACGTGCTCTCCGTGCTCATGCAGGTCTTCATCACCTTCTGCCTCATGGCGCTGCTCTGGGCCGTGTACGGCTACAGCCTGGCCTTCACGGCGGGCAACGCTGTCATCGGCGGCTTCGACCGGCTGTTCCTCGCGGGCCTCACGGTGGACTCGCTCGCCGCGACCTTCTCCAAGGGCGTCTACGTCCCGGAGTTCGCCTACTTCGTGTTTCAGCTCACGTTCGCCGGCATCACCCCCTGCCTGGTGGTGGGCGCGTTCGCAGAGCGACTGAAGTTCGGCGCCGTGCTCGCCTTCCTGGTGTTCTGGTTCACCTTCTCCTACCTGCCGATCGCCCACATGGTCTGGTTCTGGGCGGGGCCGGACGCCTACACGGACGCCGAAGCGGCGGCGGCAGCCAGTGCCGGTGCCGGCTTCATCTTCCAGAAGGGGGCGCTCGACTTCGCCGGCGGTACCGTGGTGCACATCAACGCCGGCATCGCCGGCATCGTCGGGGCGCTGTTCGCCGGACGACGCACCGGCTACGGTCGCCTGCCGATGCCGCCGCACAACCTGCCGATGGTGCTGATCGGCACCTCGCTGCTCTGGGTCGGCTGGTTCGGCTTCAACGTCGGCTCCAACCTCGAGGCCAACGGGCTCGCCGCCCAGGTGTTTGCCAACACGCTGCTCGCCACCGCCGCCGCCGCCCTGGCCTGGTCCGGCGTGGAGTGGCTCTGGCGCGGCACGCCGACCATGCTCGGTGCCGCCTCCGGCGCGGTGGCAGGCCTGGTTGCGATCACCCCGGCCTGCGGCTGGGTGGGCCCGATGGGTTCGATCGTGATCGGCCTCGCGGCGGGTGTCGTCTGCCTGCTCGCGGTGACGCGGCTCAAGGCAGCGCTCGGCTACGACGACTCCCTCGACGTCTTCGGCGTGCACTGCGTCGGCGGCATCCTCGGCGCGCTGCTCACGGCCGTGTTCTGCGCGCCCGCGCTCGGCGGTACCGGCGTCTACGACTACGTGGCCGGCGCCGTGGCCGGGTACTCGATGGCCGGCCAGTTCATGAGCCAGCTCTGGGGTGTCGTCCTGACGATCCTCTGGTCGGGCATCGTCTCGGTGGCCGGCTACGCCCTGGTCAATGCCACCATCGGCCTGCGCGTGACCGAGGACGAGGAGAGCGAGGGCCTCGACACGGTGTCGCACGGGGAGAGCGCGTATACGTGACGCTGGCCCGGGCCGGCTGATCGTCGAGTCGTGACCTTCGGCCCAGGCCCTTGACTGAGAACCGTACGGTACTGTACGTTTTGTGCCGAGGTCACCCATGACCAGCCCAACGCACAAGGGCGCCGAAGAGGCCCGCAGTCAATTGCCCGCCCTCCTGGAAGCGGCGGAGCAGGGCCGTTCGACGATCATCACCCGGCACGGCCGGCCGGTCGCGGCGCTGGTGCCGCTGGCGGATCATGTTGCGGGCGATCGGCAGCGCGACCTTCTGGCGCTGGCGGGTTCCGGCCGCGGCCTGTGGGGCCGGGACAGCGCACGCACCGTTCGCAAGCTGCGTGACGAATGGAGCCGATAGACCTGTCGGGCCTGCCGGAGCGGGCACTGCTCCTGCTCGACTCGGCGCCGATCATTTACTTCCTCGACGGCCACACAAGGTTCGGGCCACGCTTCCGACCGCTGTTCGAGGCCCACAGCGCAGGTCGCGTGCGCTTTGCGGTGGCGACGGTGACGGTCGCCGCAGTGCTGACCGGACCGCTCCAGAAAGGGGATGAGGCGCTCGCACGCCGTTACCGCGGCATTCTGGAATCGTGGCAGGTCATTCCGCTGAACCTCGACCTGGCCGAGAGCGCTGCACGCCTGCGGGGATCGTTGCGGCTGCGGCTGGCCGCTGCCGTGCAGGTGGCCAGCGCGCTCGCGATCAACGCAGACGCTCTGGTGACTCACGACCGCGATTTCCCGCGCTTGCGGGCGCTGCGGGTCATTTCCTGACCGTCAGTCCGGACAACTCGCGTCGGCGCAGACGTAGCCGATGCGCAGTCCATAACCCCGCTCATTGCGAATCAAGGGCGATTCTGGCTTCGGTGCGGGGCCGTAGTGTCGCATGTGTTGCCAGGAGCAGGGTTACCGCCCTGACCCAGCGGCTCGGGCCGGCCGGGCAGCCGCCGGCGCCAGGCGTCCCGACGCGGCAAAACCCCACGAACAGGCCGGTTTTGCGTGACGCGGTTCAAGCTCTCCGGCGCGTTCCCGATGGCATAATCCGACCTGCGGCGGCGCCCCTGCGGGCGGCTGCCGCGCTTGTGACACGAGGGCGCCGCACCATGAAAGCCGCTTCCGCGATCGTCGGAGTCATCCTGACCGCTGCGTTCACGGCCGGGGCCGTTGCCGCCGAGCAGGGCAACGTCTACCGCTGGGTCGACAAGGACGGCACACCGCATTACCAGGACCGCCCGCCCGAGGGCCTGGACCCCGGCGCGGCCACGGCGCTCAGCCTGCGCTACCGCATGACCGACCAGGCCGCGATGGCCGCCACCGCGAAGCAGAAGGCTGAACTCGACGACGTCGCCAAACTGCGCGAGCAGCAGCAGGCGGCGGACAAGTCGGCCGGGGACACCGAACGCGAGCAGGTGGCCCGCGAGCGCGAGCAGGGTTGCGAGACCGCCCGCGCCAAGGCCGAGAAGTACGAGACCGCGCACCGCCTCTACCGGCCCGGCCCGGACGGCCAGCGCACCTACCTGACGGACGAGGAAATCGATGCCGCCCGCGTTGAGGCTCGCCGGGCCGTGGCCGAGTGGTGCGGCGAGTAACACCGCCACGCCGGTGAGCACGGCACCGGACACGCCCCGCGCCGACGCCTGCAACTATCTTCCCGACCTCTGCGCGCCCATGGCCGTGCTGGGCGTGGTGCTGACGGCCGAGCTCCTCGCCATGACGCTCGCCCTGGCACGGCAGAACCAGTGGGTCGCCTTCTTCGCCGATCTCGGCCGCACCTCGGTGGTCCTGCAGTGGCTCTCGCTCACCTCGGCCGCGGTGCTGTGCGGCGTGCGGCCCCGGGCCGCGCGCCTGTCGCTGCGCGAAGGCACGGCGCTCGCCTTCGCCGCCGTGATGCTCAACCTGCTGGCCGTGTCCGAGGGGCTGTACTGGGTCGGCTATTTCATCGCGCCCGGCGTGGCCGCCGACGGCTGGCTGCCGGTCGATCACTGGTTCTTCGCCACCCGCAACCTCGCCATCGGCGGCATCGTCGCCGGTGCCCTGCTGCGCTATTTCTACGTCTCCGGGCAGTGGCAGCACAACGTGCGCCGCGAGGCCGAGGCGCGCATCCACGCCCTGCAGGCGCGCATCCGGCCGCACTTCCTGTTCAACAGCATGAACACCATCGCCAGCCTCATCCGCGGCAACCCGGCCGCTGCCGAGCAGGCGGTGGAGGACCTGGCGGACCTGTTCCGGGCCTCGCTCGCCGAGGCACGTCCGCGCATCACGATCGGCGAGGAACTCGCCATCGCGCGGGTCTACGAGCGCATGGAGCAGCAGCGGCTCGGTGACCGGCTGCGGGTCCACTGGCAGGTCGACGCCATACCGGCGGATGCCGCGATCCCGAGTCTCACCCTGCAGCCGCTGCTCGAAAACGCCATCTACCACGGCATCGAGCGGCTCGCCGAGCCCGGCGTGGTCGAGGTGGTCGCCCGGCACGAAGCCGACATGCTCTACCTGACGATCACCAATCCCCTGCCCGCCGGCAACGGGCCGGAACGCACGGGCCACCGGATCGCGCTCGGCAACATCCGCGAGCGCCTCGCGCTCGCTTTCGGCAGCCGTGCGACACTCGGGATCGAGACCGGCCCCGGATATTTCCGCGTCACGCTCGCCTTTCCCTACCAGTCCGCCACCGCATGACGAACCCCTCCCGCAGCGTGCTCATCGTCGACGACGAACTTCCGGCGCGCCTGCGGCTGCGCCAACTGCTCGACGACATCGGCGAGTGGCAACTGGCGGGCGAGGCGAGCCACGGTCGCCAGGCACTCGACCTGTGCCAGCGGCTCGACCCCGACGTGGTGCTGCTCGACATCCGCATGCCCCAGATGGACGGCATCGAGGTGGCGCGCCATCTCGCCACGCTCGAGCACCCGCCGGCGGTGATCTTCACCACGGCCTACAGCGACGACGCGATCCAGGCCTTCGACGCGCAGGCGATCGGCTACCTGGTGAAGCCCGTGCGCCGGGAACGGCTGCAACAGGCCCTGCAGCAGGCCGCGCGCCTGAACCGTCGCGGGCTCGCCGCGGTGGCGGCCGCTGCCGGGACGGACGGACGGCGCACGCACATCTGCGTGCGCAAGCCGAAGGGGCTGCGGCTGGTGCCGGTGACCGACATCCTGTTCTTCCAGGCCGATCAGAAGTACGTGTCCCTGGTGCTCGCCGACGGTGAGGAAGTGACGGACGAGACACTGAAGGATCTCGAAACGGAGTTCGCCGACAGCTTCGTCCGCATCCACCGCAACACGCTCGTGGCCGTGAAGGCGCTGGCGCGGATCGAAACCGGCGACGACGGCCGCTCCCTCGCCTGGCTCAAGCAGCGAACCGAACCCCTGCCGATCAGCCGCCGCCTGCTCGGCGACGTCAAACGCCGCCTCACCGGCTCCGCGACCTGACCCCGCCCTGCAGGTGCCCCTGTAGGAGCGACGCCGTAGGAGCGACGCCGTAGGAGCGACGCCGTAGGAGCGACGCCGTAGGAGCGACGCCAGTCGCGATTCTTCGTCTTCGCGATTCTCTCTTCCGCACCCACCGCCTCGCCGGTCGGCCACCCGGTGGCGGGACGCTCCCTGCGGGCATCCTGCCTCGCTGGCTCGACACGCCCGCCACCGGGCGGCCGACCGGCGAGGCTGCCGACGTGCAGGAGCACCGGGTAGGAGCGACGGGTAGGAGCGACGCCAGTCGCGACGAAGAATCGCGAAGACGAAGAATCGCGACTGGCGTCGCTCCTACGGCGTGCTGATCGGGCGTTGCGCGGGGGTTGGTCGCGACTGGCGTCGCTCCTACCCGTCGCTCCTGCCTTAGATGGGCCCGGCAGGGGGGCGATGGCGGCGCTGCCCGTGGCAGAATGGCATGCAGGTCCGGCCGGCGGGGTCTTGCAGGCGCACATGAACCAGACGACACCACGATCATCGCGCGTCGCGCGCTTCGCGCTCGCCATCGGGCTCGTCGCGCTCGGTGGCGGCGTGGCGCAGTGGCTCGGCCTCGGCAGCGATGCCGTGTCCGGGCGCACTCGCAGCGAGGACCTCGCGCGCACGCAACGGCAGCTCAACGCCCTCGAGGACCGCATCCAGAGCCAGCGCAGCGAGCTGCAGCGCCTCGCCGAAAAGCTCGGCGTCGAGTCGCGGGCGGAGGGCACGCTCGGCGGACGGGTCACGCAGCTCGAGCAGGCCGTCGCCCGCCTGCACGGCGGCGAGGGCGCGCGCCTGCGCTGGCACATCGACCAGGCGGAGCATTTCCTGCGCATCGCCAACGCCCAGGAGACGCTCGCCGGCGACAGCAGCGGCGCCCTCGCGGCGCTCGAACTCGCCGACCAGCAACTGCGCGAAGCCGCCGATCCGCGGCTGAGCACGGTGCGACGGCTCCTCGCCGACGAGATCCGCGCCCTGCGCGCCCTGCCGCGGGTCGACACCGAGGGCCTGGCGCTGAAGCTCGCCACGCTCGCCGCCGAGCTGCCGCGGCTGCCGCGCCGGCAGGCCGCACCCGGCGAATTCAGGCCCGCCCTGCAACCCGCCGCCGAGGCGAGCGATGGCATCAGCCGGGCGCTGGCGGTGTTGCGCAATGCCTTCTTCGGCATCGTCAGCGTGCGCCGCACCGCCGAGCCCGCCGCGACGCTGCTCACGGCCGATGAGGCGAGCCTCCTCGAGCGCAGCCTCGACCTCGAACTGCAGCTGGCGCGCCTCGCCCTCGTGAACGGCGAGGCCCAGGCGTTCCGGGCCTCGGTGGCCGCCACGAAGGCGCTGGTCGAGCGTCACTTCGACACCGCGGCGCCGGCCGGGGCCGCCGCCCTCGCCACGCTCGACGAGCTGGCGGGTGTCGCGATGCCGGAGTCGCTCCCGGATGTGTCGGCGTCGCTCGCCGAGCTGCTGCGCGTGAAGGAGCGCGAGGGTCGCCCGTGAAGACAGGGCTCGCCATCGTCGTGATGCTGGCGCTCGGCGCCCTCGCCGGCCACTACCTGCTGGGCGACAACGGCTACGTGCTGGTGAGCTTTGCCGGCTACGTGGTCGAGATGTCGGTGCCGATCGCGCTCCTCGGCCTGCTGCTCGCCTATCTCGGCGTGCGCTTCCTCGTCTGGCTGTGGCGCGTGCCGCGCGAACTCGGCGAAGCCACGGCCCGCGCCCGCGTGCGCTGGGCGGGCCGCCAGGCGACGCGCGGCTACATTGCCATCGCCGAGGGCAAGCTCGCGCAGGGCGAACGCCTGCTCACCCGTGGCGCCCGACGCAGCGGCGCACCGCTCATGAACTACCTCGCCGCCGCGCGCCTGGCCCACCAGCAGAACGACTCGGCCCGGCGCGACGGCTGGCTGCAGCTCGCCCTGACCCAGGAGCCCGCGGCTACCGACGCCGTGCTGCTCAACCAGGCCGAGATGCAGATGGACGACGAGGACTTCGAGGCCGCGCTGGCCACCCTGGCGCGCATCCGCGAGCACAATCCCAAGCACGCCCAGGCGCTGAAGCTGCAGGCGGCACTGCACTGGCGCCGCCGCGACTGGCGGGCACTCGTCGACCTGCTGCCGGCCCTGCGTGCAGTCCCGCCGCTGCCGCAGGCCAAGCTCGACCGCTGGACCACGGATGCCTTCGAGGCCCTGCTGGCGGACCCGGCCCTCGACGAGCGCACCCTCGGCGCACTGTGGGACGAGATCCCGAAGGTCCTGCGCCGCGAGCCGCGGCTGGTGCTGGCGCGTGCCCGGGCGCTCGCCCGGTGCGGCGCCGTCGCGGCCGCGGAGGCCGACATCCGCCGTGCGCTGCGCGATACCTGGGACCCGGCGCTGGTGCGCTACTACGGCGAGCTACAGGTCCCGGAACTGTCTCAGCACCTGAAGAATGCCGAGGCGTGGCTGCGTGAGCGGCCGGAGGACCCCGACCTGCTGCTCACCACCGGGCGGCTGTCGTTCCGCAACCAGCTCTGGGGCAAGGCACGCAGCTACCTGGAGACGAGCCTCGCGATCCGGCCGGCCGCGGAAACCTGCGAGGCGCTCGGCCAGTTGCTGCAGCGGATCGGCGAACGGGAAGCCGCGGCACGCGCCTTCGAGCGTGGCCTGGCGCTGCGCACCGGCACGGCCGCGACCGCGCCCACGGCGCCGGCGGCACCGCAACTGCCGGCAGTGCGCGCCCGCTGAGGGCGCCGCCCGGGCGCGCCGTCAGGCGGACGGGCGGCTGCGGCGGCTGCCGAGCCACTCGAGCAGCGGTTCCCACTGCTCCCAGTCGGGCCAGGCGAGGTATTCGGGCAGCTCGAAGATGCCGAGGCCGCGGCTGTAGGCCCGGATGTAGTTCTGGGCCTCGCGCAGCTTGGCCACGTAGGGCGTGCGCAGGCCGTCGAGGTACTCGTCGAGTTCGCCGGCGATCAGCGTGTTCTCCCGCACGCGGTTGCCGACGACGGCGATCCGCACTTCCTTGCGCTCGACCCGGCCGACGTCGGCCAGGTCCTCGAGGAACTTGGAGGCCGCCTGGATATCGATGCTCGAGGGCAGCACCGGGACGATGATGGTCTCGGCGTGGCGCACCATCTCGGTGAGTTCGCTGCCATGCACGCGGGCCGGGGCGTCGATCACCAGCACGTCGGCGCTGCGGGGCACGTTGCGCAGGCCATGCCGGTACGCTTCGATCCCCTCGATGGCCGGCCGCTCCGGCGGGCGCTTCGCCAGCCAGTCGAGGCTCGAGCGCTGCGGGTCGTAGTCGGCCAGGGCCACTTTCTTGTCCTGCGTGGCGAAGTAGCTCGCCAGGTTGGTGGCTATCGTGCTCTTCCCGCAGCCACCCTTGGCGTTCAGCACCATGACATGCCGCATCGTTGACGTTCCTTCTTATTGGTTCGGTCCCGGCTCCGCGATCCGGGAAGGGTGCTAGAAGGTAATCGGCGATTTGACAAAAGTCCATGGCAGGACCGGGCCGATATAATGCCGGCTTCGTCACGGCGAGACCCCATGCACCTGCCCTTCACCAAGATGCACGGCCTCGGCAACGACTTCGTCGTCGTCCGGGCCAATGGCACCGCGCCGCCTGCCGCCGGGACGATCCGCGCCCTGGCCGACCGGCGCACGGGCATCGGCTTCGACCAGTTGCTGTGGCTCGACCGGGCCCGCATCGCCGGTGCGGCGGCTTTCTACCGGATCTTCAACACCGACGGCAGCGAGGCCGAACAGTGCGGCAACGGCGCGCGGTGCATCGCCGCGCTGCTCGGCGAAGGCCCTGGCCGGGGGCTCGTGCTCCAGCACCGCGGCGGCACTTCGCGCGCCCGCATCGAGCTCAACGGTCAGGTGAGCGTCGAGATCGCCGTGCCGCAGTTCGACCCGGCGCGCGTGCCCTTCCTCGCCGAGCACGAGGCGGACAGCTACAAGGTGCGCGTGAAGAGGCGCAACGTCGAGTTGCGCGTCGTGTCGATGGGCAACCCGCACGGCGTGCTTCGCGTCGACGACGTCGACGCCGCACCGGTTGCCACGCTCGGACCTGCGCTCGAGAGCCACGAGCGATTTCCAAACCGTGCTAACATCGGTTTCATGCAGGTGCTCGACCCGGAGCACGTGCGATTGCGCGTCTACGAGCGCGGCGTCGGCGAAACCCGGGCCTGCGGCACCGGTGCCTGCGCGGCGGCCGTCGTGGGTCGGCGCGCCGGCTGGCTCGCCGACCGGGTGACGGTCGCCCTGCCGGGAGGCGAACTGGTGGTGCGCTGGGACGGGCCCGGCACGCCCGTATGGCTCACCGGCGAGGCAGTCACCGCATTCGAGGGGACGGTAGAGATATGAACTCGGTCACCCAGCAGATCGCCTATCCCGAAGCCTCCGAGGAATCGATCGCCGAGTACCTGCGCGCCCACCCGGATTTCTTCGAGCGCAACCTCTCGCTGCTCTCCGGGCTGCAGCTGCCCCACCGCACCACGGGCGGCGCCATCTCGCTGGTCGAGCGCCAGGTCGATGTCCTGCGCCAGCGCAATCACGCGATGGAGTCGCGCCTGAAGGAACTGGTCGAGGTCGCGCGCAGCAACGACCGGCTGGCCACGCGCATCCACGCCCTGGCGCTGCAGCTCATGCGGGCACGCAGCCGCGAGGACGTCATCGACATCCTCGACCAGCAGCTGCGCGAGGGCTTCACCGTCGACCAGGCTGCCCTGGTGCTGTTCGACAGCGTCCCGCATCTGGCGCAGAACCACTCGCGCTTCGTGAAGGTGGTGCACCGCGAGGATCCGGCCGTGGGGCCGTTCAAGTCCTTCCTGCAGAGCTCCTCGCCGCGCTGCTCGCGGGTGCGCGACGTGCAGCGCGATTTCCTCTTCGGGCCCGGCGCCGACGTCCAGTCGATGGCGCTGGTGCCGATCGGGCCGCGATCCGAGTTCGGCTTCCTCGCCATCGGCAGCCGCAACCCGGATCACTTCCACCCGGCCAAGAGCATCGACTTCCTGGCGCGGCTGGGTGAGCTGACGGCCTGCGCCCTCGGCCTGCACTGACACCCGGGCGAGCGGCAGCACCCGCTGCCAGCGCATCCATGGATCAGGCCGAGTGGCACCAGGCCGAGCGCTTCCTCGAGCACCTCGCGCTGGAGCGGCGGCTGTCGCCGCACACGGTGGCCGCCTACCGTCGCGATCTGCTCTGCCTCGCCGGATTCTGCGACCGTGAGGCCATCAACGGCTGGGCGGGCCTGCAGGTACACCACCTGCGCCGGTTCGCGGCCGCCAGCCACGGCGGCGGGCTCGACCCGCGCAGCGTGCAGCGGCGCCTCTCCGGTGCGCGCAGCTTCTTCCGGTATCTCATCCGCGAGGGCCGGATCGACCATGACCCGGCCACGGGCGTGTCGGCGCCGCGCACCGCGCGCCGGTTGCCGGCGACGCTCGACGTCGACCAGATGGCGAGCCTGCTCGAGGTCCGGGGCAACGACCCGGTGACCCTGCGCGACCGGGCCATGATGGAGTTGCTCTATTCCTCCGGCCTGCGGCTCGCCGAGCTCACCGGTCTCGACCTCACCGACCTCGACCTCGCCGACGGCATGGTCCGGGTGACCGGCAAAGGCCAGAAGACCCGGCTGGTCCCTGTCGGGCGTGCCGCACGCGAAGCCCTGCGAGCCTGGCTGGGGGTACGCAGCCACCTCGCCGAACCGGGCGAGCGCGCCGTGTTCACCGGCACCCGTGGCGCCCGCATTGCAGCGCGCACGGTGCAGGCCCGCATCAGCCACTGGGCGCGCAGCTCCGGCCTCGGCCAGCGGGTGCACCCCCACCTGTTCCGCCACAGCTTCGCCACCCACGTGCTGGAGTCGAGCGGCGATCTGCGCAGCGTGCAGGAGATGCTCGGCCACGCGAACATCAGTACCACGCAGATCTACACGCACCTCGATTTCCAGCACCTGGCCCAGGTGTACGACAAGGCGCACCCGCGTGCGCGCCGGCGCACGAAGCGCGACGAGAAAAATGACGGCCCTGCCCCATCACCCCTGTCAACGCGCGACGGGCGCGCGCGTTGATACGCCAGTCCCTGCCCAATCGAGGAGATGACGATGCCGCTCAGGTTCCCGATGATCCGCCTCGCCGCCGCCGGCCTGCTGGCGCTGGCACCCCTCGCATTGCCGGCCGACGAGCCGCCGCCCCCGCCGAACATGCCGCAGGGCAAGGCCTGGTGCGAGCAGAACCCGGAAAAGTGCGCCGACATGCGCCGCCAGCGCCAGGAATGGTGCGGGAAGCACCCGGAAGAATGCGAGCGCGCCCGCCAGAAGGTCGAGGAACGCCGCCAGTGGTGCGACAAGAACCCCGAGGAATGCGCCCGCCAGCGCGAGGAGCGGCAGAAGCGATTCCAGGAGATGAAGGCGAAGTGCGACGCCGACCCCGCCAGATGCGAGCAGAAGAAGCAGGAGTGGCGCGAGAAGGCCCGCCAGTACCGTGAACAGGGCGGCCCCCCGCAGGGCAAGCCGCCGACCTGAAACGCCCACTGACCGGAAACCCGGGGGGATCCACCTGCTTTCCATTCAGGAAAGCAGGTGGATCCCCCCGGTTTCCCGTCCCCACGGTGCGGCGTTTAGAATGCTCGCCCCGCCCTGCACGGGCACGCCGCCGTCCAACCCGCCATGCAGCAGTTCGAAGGCACCACCATCGTCTCGGTGCGCCGTGACGGCGTCGTCGCCATCGGCGGCGACGGCCAGGTCACGCTCGGCAGCACGATCATGAAGGGCAATGCCCGCAAGGTGCGCCGCCTGGCCGAGGGCCGGGTCATCGCCGGCTTCGCCGGTGGCACGGCGGATGCCTTCACGCTGTTCGAACTCTTCGAAGCCAAGCTCACCCAGTACGGCAATCTGACACGCGCGGCCATCGAACTCGCCAAGGACTGGCGCACCGACCGGCGGCTGCGCCGCCTCGAGGCCCTGCTGTGCGTCGCCGACACGCAGAAGTCGCTGATCATCTCCGGCAACGGCGACGTCATCGAACCGGAGGACGACCTGATGGCGATCGGTTCCGGCGGTCCGTTCGCGCAGGCGGCGGCGCGCGCGCTCCTCGAGAACACGACGCTCGGTGCTCCCGAGATCGTGCACAAGGCGCTCACGATCGCCGGCACGATCTGCATCTACACCAACCAGAACATCGTCGTCGAAACGCTGTGACCGCCATGCAGATGACCCCGCGCGAGATCGTCGAGGAACTCGACAAGCACATCGTCGGACAGGACCAGGCCAAGCGTGCCGTGGCCATCGCGCTGCGCAACCGCTGGCGGCGCATGCAGGTCGAGGCGCAGCTGCGCAACGAGATCACGCCCAAGAACATCCTCATGATCGGCCCGACCGGGGTCGGCAAGACGGAGATCGCGCGGCGCCTGGCGCGCCTCGCCAACGCGCCGTTCATCAAGGTCGAGGCCACCCAGTTCACCGAGGTGGGTTACGTCGGGCGCGACGTCGACACCATCATCCGCGACCTGACCGACATCGCCGTGAAGCTCGCCCGCGAGACCGAGACCGCCAAGGTCCGTCATCGCGCCGAGGATGCTGCCGAGGACCGCGTCCTCGACGCCCTGCTGCCCCAGCCCGCCGCCGGCCACTTCGGCTTCGGCGCGCCCGAGCGCAGCGAAGCGCCGGAGACCGACACGCGCCAGAAGTTCCGGAAGATGCTGCGCGAGGGCGCGCTCGACGACCGCGAGATCGAGATCGAGGTGCGCGCCCTGCCCGCCGGCCTCGAAATCATGGCCCCGCCCGGCATGGAGGAGATGACCAGCCAGCTGCAGGCCATGTTCCAGAACCTCGGCGCGCAACGGCGCAAGCCGCGCCGGCTCAAGGTGCGCGAGGCGCTGAAGATGCTGGTCGAGGAAGAGGCCGTGCGTCTCGTCAACGACGAGGAGATCAAGGCGGCCGCGCTTGCCAATGTCGAGCAGAACGGCATCGTCTTCCTGGACGAAATCGACAAGGTCGCGAAACGCTCCGATACCCACGGGCCGGACGTCTCGCGCGAGGGCGTGCAGCGCGACCTGCTGCCCCTGGTGGAAGGCTGCACCGTCAGCACCCGCTACGGCATGGTGCGCACCGATCACATCCTGTTCATCGCCTCGGGCGCGTTCCACGCCGCCCGCCCGGCCGACCTCATCCCCGAGCTGCAGGGCCGCTTCCCGATCCGCGTCGAACTCGCGAGCCTCACCGCCCCGGACTTCGTGCGCATCCTCACCGAGCCCGATGCCTCGCTGTGCCGGCAGTACCAGGCACTCCTCGCAACCGAGGGCGTGGCGCTCGGTTTCCAGGACGACGGCGTGCGCCGCCTCGCCGAGATCGCGCACCAGGCCAACCAGCAGATGGAGAACATCGGTGCGCGCCGGCTGCACACGGTCATGGAGCGGTTGCTCGAGACCCTGTCCTTCGAGGCCGCCGACCGCGATGGCGCCGCGGTGACCGTCGATGCCGCCTACGTCGAGGAGCACCTCGGCGAGTTGCTGAGGAACGAGGATCTCAGCCGCTACATTCTGTAAAGACCGACAGCTCCATCCGCCTCGCCCCGGCAGCCGGAAAGCGCGCATAATCCCCCGCACGACAACAACAAAGGGGGACGGTCCATGATCCTGCAACCCATGCGTGTCCTGCTCCTCGCCGCCGCCGCGCTGTGGAGCCTCGGCGCCGGCGCCCGCGAGTTCGTGGTATTCGGCGACAGCCTCTCCGACGGCGGCAATGCCGCCCTCGCCACGCTCGCCACCGGCGGCAGCTTCGAGGAGATTCCCTTCCTGCCGCCGCCGCTCGGCGACGACCTCGACCGCATACCTGCCGCGCCCTACGCGCTCGATCCCGCCAACCCGTTCGCGGCGCGCTTCAGCGACGGCCCGGTGTGGATCGAGCAGCTCGCGGCCCGCGAGGGCATGCTGCTGCTGCCCTCGCTGGCGGGCGGCACCAACTACGCCTTCGGCGGCGCGGCTTCCGGTCCGCTGCCCGGCATCCCGCCGGACATCGTGCCGACACTGCGCCAGCAGGCGGACCAGTACCTCACCGCACTCGGGCCGGCCGGCGTCATCGCCGATGGCACGGTGCACGTGGTGTTCGGCGGCGGCAACGACGTGCGCCAGTCGCTGGCCATCACCGACAAGCGCCAGCTGCTGGCACTGGTCAACGCCTCGGCCGGCAACCTGCGGGGGATCGTGCGCGACCTGCTCGCGGCGGGCGCCAGCGAGGTGCTGGTCATGCTGGTCCCGAACGTCGGCCTGGCACCGGACGTGCGGCTGGCCGGCCTCCAACGGCAGGCGACCTTCGCGAGCGCCGCGATCAACATCCTGCTACTCGGCAAGCTCAAGCCCGAGCTCGCCAGCCGTCGCGTGCGCGTGCTCGACACCTTCGGGCTGGTGTCGCGCGTCGCGGCGAAGCCGGGGCGCTACGGGCTGACCGAGGTGCGCGCGCCCTGCGTCGACTTCGGCAGCGTCTGCGAGGAGCCGCAGCAGTACCTGTTCTGGGACGGCATCCACCCGACGACCCGCACGCACGGCATCCTCGCCGACGGCGCCGGGCGCCGGCTCGCGCACTGAAAGACTGCACACGCCGGCCGCCGGGTGCCCCGACCGCGGGTACCCGGCTGGCCTGCACATTGCTGGTACACTGCGCGCCAGAAGCAGAGCGCCAGCGCCGTGCCCGACACCGACACCACCCACTTCGGCTTCCAGACCGTGCCGACCGCCGAGAAGGCGGAGCGGGTACGGGCGGTGTTCGACTCGGTCGCCAGCCGCTACGACCTGATGAACGACCTCATGTCGGGCGGGCTGCACCGGCTGTGGAAGCGCTTCGCCCTGGCACGTACCGGGCTGCGCCCGGGCCAGCACGCGCTCGACGTCGCCGGCGGCAGCGGGGATCTGACCGCCGGGCTGCACGCGCAGGTCGGTCGCGACGGCTACGTCTGCCTCGCCGACATCAACGCCAGCATGATCGGCGAGGGGCGCCGGCGCCTGCTCGATCGCGGCATCGCCGGCAACGTCGCCTACGTGCAGGCCAACGCCGAACAACTGCCCTTCCGCGACGGCAGCTTCCACTGCATCACCATCGGCTTCGGGCTGCGCAACGTCACCGACAAGAACGCCGCCCTGCGTTCGATGACGCGGCTCCTGCGCCCCGGCGGCCGCCTGCTGGTGCTCGAATTCTCGAAACCCATCCTGCCGTCGCTCGAACCCGTCTACGACACCTACTCCTTCCGCGTGCTGCCGATCCTCGGCCGGCTGGTGGCCGGCGACGAGGCGAGCTACCGCTATCTCGCCGAGTCGATCCGCATGCATCCCGACCAGGAGACGCTGCGCGGGATGATGCAGGCCGCCGGCCTCGAAGACTGCCGCTACCACAACCTGAGCGGCGGCATCGTCGCGCTGCACCTCGGGCAGCGTTACTGAACGGCGCTCGTCATGCTGGCTGAACTCTTCCTGCGTCCTTTCGAACGCCTCATCGGCCGCGGGCTCGAGCACTCCGAGGCGGCGCGTGCGCTGGCCCGCGAGCTCGACGGGCGCACGCTCGGCCTCACCGTGGAGGGCACGCCGGTGGATCTGCGCCTGCACGTGCGCGATGGCCGGGTCCGCGTGGCCCTGCCGGACGGCGCCACGCCGGATGCCACGATCCGCGGCGGCCCGCTGTCGCTCGGCCGCCTGCTGCGCGCCGATCCCGCCGCTGCCGTGCGCGAGGGCGCGGTACGGCTCGGCGGCGACGCCGAGCTTGCCACCCGCTTCGGCGAGCTGCTGCGTGCCGCGGCTCCGGATCTCGAGGCCGAACTCACGCGCTTTGCCGGTGAACCGCTGGCCCGCGAACTCGGCGAGGCGGCCCGCGCCTTCACGGACTGGTCGAGGGACGCGGGGCGCCAGGTCGAACGCAGCGTGGCCGAGTACCTCCACGAGGAATCGCGCCTGTTGCCGACCCGTACCGAAGTGGACCGGTTCGCCCGCCAGGTCGACACGCTGGTCGACGACGTCGAGCGCGCCGAGGCCCGCCTCGCCCGCCTCGAGAGCGAAACGTAAGGCAGCGCGCGTGAAATCGAGCCTGGTGCTGCGCCTGCTGGCCATCCAGCGCGTGCTCTTCCGGCACGGGCTCGACGAACTCATCGTCGAGATCCACCTGTTCAGGCCCTTCCGTTATCTGCTGCTGCTGTGGCCCTTCTACTGGGTCGGCCGCCACCACGAGGCACCGCGCGGGGTGCGCATCCGCGAGGCGCTGCAGGAACTCGGACCGATCTACGTCAAGTTCGGCCAGTCGGTCTCCACGCGCCAGGACCTGCTGCCCGAGGACATCGGCACGGAGCTGGCGCGGCTGCAGGACCAGGTGCCGCCGTTCTCCGCGGCCGAGGCCCGCGCGGAGGTCGAGCGCGTCTACGGCCGCCCGGCCGAGGCGGTGTTCGCCGCCTTCGACGACCAGGCACTCGCCGCCGCCTCCATCGCCCAGGTGCACGCCGCAAGGCTGAAGACCGGCGAGGACGTGGTCGTGAAGATCCTGCGCCCGCAGGTGCACGCCCAGGTCGCGCGCGACATCGAGGTGCTCTACGCCTTCGCGCGGCTCGCCGAGCGCTGGTGGCCCGGCAGCCGACGGCTGCGGCCCGTGGAACTCGTCGCCGAGTACGAGAAGACCATCCTCAACGAACTCGACCTCATGCGCGAGGCGGCCAATGCCGCCCAGCTGCGGCGCAACTTCGAGGGTGATCAGAAGATCTACGTGCCGCAGGTGTACTGGGACTACTGCCGCCCGACCGTGATGGTGATCGAGCGCATCCACGGCATTCCGATCGACGACATGCCGGCGCTGCGGGCGGCGGGCGTGGACATCGCGCGGCTTGCCGCCAACGGCGTGGCGATCTTCTTCACGCAGGTGTTCCGCGACAACTTCTTCCATGCCGACATGCACCCGGGGAACATCTTCGTCGACCCCGGCAACCCGGCGCAGCCGCGCTACTGCGCCGTGGATTTCGGCATCGTCGGGACGCTCACCGACAGCGACCGGCGCTACCTCGCCGAGAATTTCCTCGCCTTCTTCGAGCGCGACTACCACCGCGTCGCCCAGCTGCACGTCGACTCGCGCTGGGTGCCGCCCGGAACTCGCGTGGACGAGTTCGAAGCGGCCATCCGCTCGGTGTGCGAGCCGGTGTTCAACAAGCCGCTGAAGGACATCTCCTTCGGGCAGGTGCTGCTGCGGCTGTTCCAGACGGCGCGCCAGTTCGACATGCACGTGCAGCCGCAGCTCATGCTGCTGCAGAAGACGCTGGTGCAGATCGAGGGGCTCGGCCGCATGCTCTACCCGGAACTCGATCTGTGGGAAACCGGCCTGCCGGTGCTGCGCCGCTGGGTGCGCGAGCAGTCCGGCCCGCGCGCCACCCTGCGCCGCCTGCGGCGCGAACTGCCCGACCTGCGCTACACGCTGGAACAACTCCCGGTGGCGATCCGGCGCTTCGTGGAGACGCAGGCCGGCGCACCGCCGGCAACGACCGGGCCCGGTGCGCATGGCCAGAACGCCAGCCCCAACCCCGGCCGCGGCACATACTCGCTCGTCGCGGGCGGCATCCTGCTTCTCGCCGGCGTGCTGCTGGTCGGCCTCGGCGCCAGGCCGGCCTGGCCAGGCTGGTTGCTCGGCCTCGGGGGACTTGGCGTCTTCTGGTCCGGCCGCCCGCGGCGCTGAGGCGGGATCCGCGGGCCGACTGCAGGCCTGGGTATATCGTCACTAATCGACTGCTGACTATTAGTGACTATTTCCAACTGTTTGTTCTGATAGAGCTTTTTGTGACGTCACGAACCTGCCGCCGCAGGGGCGGCCGGTTATCGCGCCGGGCGCCTGGCCCAGCGTACCGGTCAGTGCCGGCAGCTTCGCAGGGCGGCCAGGAAGGCGACCGGATCGTGACCGGCTTCGAGTTCCTCGACGAGGGCGGAGCCGACGATGACGCCGTCGGCGTGCCCGCTCAGGCTGCGGACATGCTCGGGCGTACGCACGCCGAAGCCGGCGCAGACGGGCAACGGCGAGAGGGCCCGAACCCGGTCGAGATAGGCATTGACCTCGCCCGACAGCGCGCGGGCACCGCCCGTGGTGCCCTGCACCGTCACGGCGTAGACGAAACCACGGCTCGCCGCGCAGAGTTCCCGCAGGCGCTCCTCGGGCGTCGCCGGCGTGACCAGCTGGATGAGCGCGATGCCGCGGGCTTCGAGCGGGAGCCGCAGGTCGGCGCTCTCCTCCAGCGGCAGGTCCGGAACGATGAAGCCGCTGACGCCCGAGGCGGCCGCGGCTTTCGCGAGCCGGTCGAACCCGAACTGCAGCAGCGGGTTCAGGTAGCTCATCAGCACCACCGGTGCGGCGAGTTCGCCGGCACGCGCCAGCTCGGCGAGGATCCAGCGCAGCGACACGCCGGCCTCGATGGCCGCGCGGCTGGCGCGCTGGATGGTGACGCCATCGGCCATCGGGTCGCTGAAGGGCACGCCGACCTCGACCACATCGCCCGCCTCGGCGATGGCGCGCAGCGTCTTCAGGAACCGTGCCGGCTGCGGATAACCCGCCGTGACGAAGGGCACGAGCGCCACGCCTTCGCTGCGCGCGGCATTGCGGATCACGGCGGTGAGCCTCTCGTGGGCTGGGATCTGCGGCATGACGGCCTCAGTGCGGGTTGGCGCTGCCGGGCGCCCCGGCAAACACTCTGGAGAGTGTCGGCATGTCCTTGTCGCCGCGCCCGGACAGGCCGATCAGGATGCGACGGCCCGGGTTGTCGCGGGCCCAGCGCCGCGCCCCGGCGAGCGCGTGGGACGATTCGAGCGCCGGCAGGATGCCCTCCAGCGCGCAGCACTCGCGCAGGGCGGCGAGCGCCTCGTCGTCCGTGGCGCTGGTGTAGCGCACGCGACCGATGGTCTTGAGCAGCGCATGCTCGGGCCCGACGCCCGGGTAGTCGAGCCCGGCCGAGACCGAGTGCGTCTCCTGCACCTGCCCGTCGGCGTCCTGCAGCAGCAGCGAATAGGTGCCGTGCAGGACACCGGGCGTGCCGCGGCTCAAGGTCGCGGCATGCTCGCCGAGTCCCGTGCCGCGCCCGCCGGCCTCCACGCCGAGCAGTTCCACGGCGGCATCGCCGAGGAACGGATGGAACAGGCCGATGGCATTGGAGCCGCCGCCGACACAGGCGATGGCGACATCCGGCAGGTCGCCGGTCGCGGCCAGGAACTGGGCGCGCGCCTCGCGCCCGATCACTGCCTGCAGTTCGCGCACCAGCCAGGGATACGGATGCGGGCCAACCACCGAACCGAGCAGGTAGTAGGTTCCCTCGGGATCGGCCACCCAGTCGCGGAAGGCCTCGTCGATGGCGGCGCGCAGCGTCCGGTCGCCGCTCTCCACGGACACGACGCGGGCGCCGAACTGGTGCATGCGCTCGACGTTGGGTGCCTGGCGCTGCACATCGACCGCGCCCATGTAGACGACGCAGGGCATGCCGAGGCGCGCGCAGGCCGCGGCGGTCGCCACGCCGTGCTGGCCGGCGCCGGTCTCGGCGACCACGCGCCGCGCGCCGAGGCGGCGGGCCAGCAGGGCCTGGCCGAGCGCGTTGTTGATCTTGTGTGCGCCGGTGTGCGCGATGTCCTCGCGCTTGAGGTAGACCTCGGCACCCCAGGCCTCGCCAAGTCGCGGTGCCGGGGTGAGCGGCGTGGGCCGCCCGACCCAGTCGCGCAACTGCGCCCCGAGCTCGGCCTGGAAGGCGGGCTCGTGCAGCCAGCGTTGCACGCCGGCGGCGATGCGCCCGAGCGCCGGCATCAGCATCTCCGGCGCGTAACGGCCGCCGAAAGGCCCGAAGCGGCCATGCGCATCGGGCAGCTCGCCCCGCAGCAGCGCGGCGAGCAGGGCGCGGGATTCTTCTTCACTGATCTGCATGACCGATGTCCTGTTCCGGGCGGCGCACCGCGGCGACGAAGTCGCGGATGCGCTGCGGATCCTTCACTCCCCGGCTTGCCTCCACGCCACTGCTCACGTCCACGCCCCACGGCCGCACGCGCCGGATCGCCTCGGCGACGTTGCCGGCATCAAGCCCGCCGGCGAGCACCAGCCGCGTGAGCGGCGCGAGCGCGGCCGCGCGGTCCCAGTCCGGTCGCATGCCAGCCCCGCTCGCCACCGCCTCGAACAGCGCGCGATCTTCGCGGCCGAGGGCAGCGCTGTCCAGCCCGGCGCCGTCGCGATACACGGGCAGCGCCTCGATGCCGGCCGGCAGCACGCGGCCGGCGAAATCCCCTGCATCACTCTGCACCCAGTCGGGCCGCAGCTCCTCGGTCACCGCGCGCCACAGCGCCTCGTCGGGGTGCTTCAGTACAGCCACCCTCAGGATCCCGGGCGGCACCTGGGCGGCGAGCGCCCTGGCCTCGTGCAACGTCACGCGCCGCGGCGAGGCCGCCAGCACGAAGCCGACGGCATCCGCGCCGGCTTCCACCGCTGCGCGCAGCGCCTCGGCATCGCGCAGCCCGCAGATTTTCACGAAGACACGCATGGGCCCGCGCGCAGCAGTGTCAGGTGAGTGCCGCGCGGCCCGCGGCGAGCAGCGCCCGCCCGGCCGCGGCCGGGTCCGGTGCCTGCATCAGCGCGGTACCCACCAGCACCAGGCTGTAGCCCAGGCGCGCCACCGCTGCGGCCTCGGCCGGCGTCGTGATGCCGCTCTCCGCCACCCACGGCACGGTCGCCGGCAGGCGCGGCGCCAGCGCGGCGAAGCGGGTGAAGTCCACCGCGAGCGTGCGCAGGTTCCGGCAGTTCACGCCGAGCAGCACCCGGCCGTGGCCGGCCGGTGTCGCCGCCGCGGTCGTCACCGCCGGCAGGCAGGCCGCGAGGTCCGGCATGTCGAAGACCTCGACCAGCGCGAACATGCCGAGATCGAGCGCGCAGTCGAGCATGGCCGCGAGCGCTGCCGGCTCGAGCATGGCCGCGATCAGCAGCACGCCGGCGGCCCCGGCCGCGCGCGCCTCCAGCACCTGGTAGCTGTCGACCAGGAAGTCCTTGCGCATCAGCGGCAGGCCCGGCAGCGCGGCACTCGCCGCGGCGAGATCCGCCAGGGACCCGTGGAACTCCCCCGGCTCGGTCAGCACCGACACCGCGACCGCACCGGCCTCGGCATAGCGCCGCGCCTGTTCCGCGGGTGCCAGGGCGTCGGCGGCGAGGCGGCCGGCCGAGGGTGAGCAGCGCTTGACCTCGGCAATCAGGTGGAAGGCATCGCGCGTGAAGCGCGGCGCCGGCGCGGCTGGCAACCGTGCGATGCGCTCGCGCAGCTGCGCCTCGCCAACCGCGGCGCGCGCCTGCCCGAGCCGCTGCTGGCTCGCGCCGGCCATGCGCGCCAGGAAGTCGCCGTCGGCACCAGGCGCACGGCTCACGGGTGCTGCTCCCGGAAGGCGCGCAACCGCTCGAGCAGGTCCGCCGCCGCACCCGTCGCGATCGCCCGGCGCGCGCGCGCGATGCCCTGGCGCAGGCCGCGCACCTGCCCGGTCAGCTCGAGGGCAAGGCCGGCACCGAGCAGCAGCGCATCGCGATGCGCGCCCTGGTCGACACCGCGGAGCACGGCTTCCAGTGCGCGGGCGTTGCCCGCGGCCTCCGCGCCGGCCAGATCCTCGGGCCGGCAGCGCGACAGCCCGAAGGCCTCCGGATCGCGGCGCCGGCGACGCACCTGGCCCGGGCGCACGTCGAAGAGCACGAACGGTCCGACGGGAGTCGCCTCGTCCCAGCCGGGCTCGCCGTGCACGACGAAGGCGCGACGCAGGGGCAGCCCGGCGAGGGCGTCGGCCATGAGCCGCGCCGTGTCGAGGTCGAAGGCGCCGATCAGCGCGAACGGCGGTGCCGCCGGGTTGGTGAGCGGTCCGAGGATGTTGAACACCGTGCGGGTGC
>JADZBS010000028.1 GCA_020851975.1 Gammaproteobacteria bacterium
CCGGCAGATGCTGCGGCCGTACCGCAAGCCGCTGGTCGTCATGACGCCGAAGAGCCTGCTGCGTCACCGGCTGGCGGGCTCGCCCCTCGCCGACCTCACGCGTGGCCGCTTCCAGCCGGTGATCGACGAGATCGACGAGATCGACGCCACAGCCGTGACGCGCCTGGTCGCCTGCAGCGGCCGCGTCTACTACGACCTGCTGGAGGCGCGGCGCAAGCACCAGGCGACCGGCGTCGCGCTGGTGCGCATCGAGCAGCTCTACCCGTTTCCGGCGCGCGAATTTGGCGCGGTGCTGGCGCACTATCCGCAGGCGAGGGAACTCGTCTGGTGCCAGGAAGAGCCCCAGAACCAGGGCGCCTGGTACCAGATCCGCCACCGGCTGCAGGAACGGCTGGGGCGCGGTCAGGAGTTGTTCTATGCGGGCCGGCCGGCGGCCGCTGCTCCCGCGCCGGGCGTGTTCCAGCTCCACGTGCTCCAGCAGCAGGCGCTGGTGGATGCCGCGCTCGGCATCGGCCGTGCTGCCGCGGCCGATGCGCCACGTTCCGGTTGAAGATCCGGCCCAGCCACAGGTGATGCCATGCCGATCGAAGTGAAAGTCCCGCAACTGCCCGAATCTGTCGCCGATGCGACCCTGATCGCCTGGCACAAGGGGCCGGGGGATGCGGTGACCCGCGACGAGAGCCTCGTCGAACTCGAGACCGACAAGGTCGTGCTCGAAGTGCCGGCGCCGGTGAACGGGGTAATCAAGGAGATCCGCGTGCCGAACGGCGCCACCGTGCGTGCCGGCGAGCTGCTGGCCGTGCTGGAACCTGGCGAGGGCAAGGCAGCCGCGGCCCGGACGGCGGCTGCGGCCACGCCAGTCGCCGCCGATGCCCCCGCGCCCGCACCCGCAGCGCAGGCGGCACCCGCCACCCAGCGCGCTGCCGGGCGCAGCGGACCGGCCGTGCGCCGGCTCGCCGCCGAGAGCGGCGTGGATCCGGCAACGCTCGTCGGCAGCGGCCGCGAGGGCCGCGTGCTCAAGGCAGACGTCGCCGCCGCGGTGACGGCCGCCGCGGCAACGCCGGCGGCCCCCGCGGCACCTGCCTTCGCGGCCGTGCCGGCGGCAGCGGGCACCGGGCGCACGGAACGGCGTGTACCGATGAGCCGCCTGCGGGCGCGCATCGCCCAGCGCATGGTGGAGGCCCAGCGCAACGCCGCGATGCTCACCACGTTCAACGAAGTGGATCTCACCGAGGTCGGCGCGCTGCGCCAGCGCCACCGCGATGCTTTCGAAAAGCAGCACGGCGTGAAGCTCGGCTACATGTCGTTCTTCGTCAAGGCCGCGATCGAGGCGCTGCGCCGCTTCCCCATGGTCAACGCTTCCGTCGAAGGCAACGACATCGTCTATCACGACTACTACGACATCGGCATCGCCGTGTCGACCGAGCGCGGGCTGATCGTGCCCGTGGTGCGCGATGCCGACGCGCTCGGCTTCGGTCAGGTCGAGAAGGCGATCGCCGACTACGGCCGCAAGGCGCGCGATGGCGCGATCGGCATGGACGAACTGACCGGCGGCACCTTCACCATCACCAACGGCGGGATCTTCGGCTCGATGCTGTCCACCCCGATCCTCAACCCGCCCCAGAGCGGCATCCTCGGCATGCACCGCATCCAGGAGCGGCCGATGGTGGTGCAGGGCGCGGTCGTGGTGCGCCCGATGATGTACCTCGCCCTCACCTACGACCACCGCATCATCGACGGGCGCGAGGCCGTGCAGTTCCTGCTGGCGGTCAAGGACGCGCTCGAGGATCCGGCGCGATTGCTGCTGCAGGTCTAGGAGTCCCGCCATGAGCAGTCACTTCGATGTCGTCGTCATCGGCGGCGGTCCGGCCGGCTACGTGGCCGCCATCCGCGCGGCGCAGAACGGGCTTGCCACGGCCTGCATCGACGACGGGCGCACGCGTTCCGGCGAGGTGTCGCTCGGGGGTACCTGTCTCAACGCCGGCTGCATTCCGTCCAAGGCGCTGCTCGAGTCCTCCGAGCTCTACCACCGGGCCCGCCACGAGTTCGCCACCCACGGCATCGGCGTGACCACGGTCGGACTTGACCTCGATCGCATGCAGGCGCGCAAGGCGGCGATCGTCGCCCAGCTCGCCGGCGGCATCCAGGGCCTGTTCCGGGCGCACGGCGTGACGGGCCTCGCCGGGCGCGGCACGCTGATGCCCGGCAACACGGTGCGCTTCACGCCGCACGAGGGCGAGGCGCGGCTGCTCGAGGCCGGGCAGGTGGTGCTCGCCACCGGTTCGCAGCCGGCCGCGCTCGCCTGCCTGCCGTTCGACGGCGAGCGCGTGGTCGATTCGCGCGCGGCGCTGGAGTTCGACGCCGTGCCGCGTCGGCTCGGCGTGATCGGTGCCGGTGTGATCGGCCTGGAACTCGGTAGTGTCTGGCGCCGGCTCGGCGCCGAGGTGACGATCCTCGAGGCGCTCGACCGCTTCCTGCCCATGGTCGATGCCCAGGTGGCCCGCGAGGCCGAACGCCAGTTGCGCCGTCAGGGGCTCGACATCCATCTCGGCGCCCGGGTCCAGGCGGGCGAGCGTACGACCGATGGCGTGCGCCTGCGCTACGACGATCGCCAGGGTTCTCACGAGATCGAGGTCGACCGCGTGGTCGTCGCTGTCGGCCGGCGCCCCGACACCACCGGCCTGCTCGACCCGCTCGCCGGCGTGGCGCTCGATGCGCGCGGGTGCATCGAGGTCGACGCGAGCTGTCGCACGTCGGTCGCCAATGTCTGGGCCATCGGCGATGTGGTGCGCGGGCCGATGCTGGCGCACAAGGGCTCGGAGGAGGGCGTGATGGTGGCCGACCTGATCGCCGGCCACGCGGGCCAGGTCAACTACGACGTCATTCCCTCGGTCGTCTACACCACGCCGGAGATTGCCTGGGTCGGCCGCAGCGAGGAGGAACTCACGGCGGCGGGCATCGCCTGCAAGGCGGGCACCTTCAACTTCGCCGCGAGCGGCCGGGCACGGGCGATGGAGCAGGCCGCCGGGCTCGTCAAGGTGATCGCCGATGCCGCCACCGATGCCCTGCTCGGCGTGCACGTCTGCGGGCCGATGGCCGGCGAGCTGATTGCCGAGGCGGTCGTCGCCATGGAGTTCCAGGGCACGGCCGAGGACCTGCAACGCATCATCCACGCGCACCCGACGCTCGCCGAGGCCCTGCGCGAGGCTGCGCTGTCGGCCGACCGGTGCGCGATCCACGCGGCCCATCGCTGAAACGCCGCAGCGCGTCAGCCGCTGGCCGTCACCCCGGTCGGGCAGGTGACGATCGTCGCGGCGCGAGATGCGAAATCACGGTCAAGCACCGTTGAACATAATAGGAATTTTTTGCGCGTCAGCCATTCGAGGGATGGCAACCGGCGTTGAATGCGGTTTAATGACCAGGCGCAAGACATCAGAACCATCTCCAACTGCGCCGCGAGGAACTCGCCGGTGAACAGAACAACGCAGACGACGCGAGTGGGGATTGCTCTGCTGGCGCTCATGAGCAGTGTTGCCGACGCGGCGCTGCTGAGCCGCGCCGGCGGGCTGGCTTACTACGACACCGTGCTCGACCTGACCTGGGTCGCCGATGCCAATCTCGCTGCCAGCAACACGTTCGGCGTGAGCGGCATTGCCGTCGACGGCGGCATGACCTGGGACAAGGCCAACGACTGGATCGCCGCCATGAACTCGGCGTCCTACCTGGGCGCGAGCGCCTGGCGGCTGCCGGTCATTGTCGATACCGGCTCGGCCGGCTGCTTCTACGCCTACAGCGGCACCGACTGCGGCTACAACGTGCAGACCGTCAGCGGCTCCACCGTGTACAGCGAGATGGCGCACCTCTTCCAGGTGACGCTCGGCAACCTGCCGTACTACGACACCACCGGGGCCGGCCCGCAGCCGGGCTGGGGCCTCGCCAATGCCGGGCCGTTCGCCAACCTGCAGGCGGCCATCTACTGGTCCGGCACGGCCTATGCGCCCGAAGCAGATCGGCTGGCCTGGCACTTCGATTTCAACGAGGGCCGCCA
>JADZBS010000029.1 GCA_020851975.1 Gammaproteobacteria bacterium
CGCGGGCGGCTGTGTCCACGGCCTCCCGCACCGCGAGAATCCCACCCTCACGTCAGGATTTCCCGCAGCGCAACCGGCGGCCAGACCCATCCCGACCCATCGGCCACGGTTGCCGCGGGTCGCTGGCACTGCGGCGGGCCGCTACACTGCCGGCACCATGGGGTTTGAACGTCCTATACCCCACGATCCCGGCGGCGCAGGACCTCATGCCGGCCATCCAGCTGCGGCAGACCGACAAGGGCGGGCACGTGCTGCTCGAATGGAATGCGATCCCGACTGCGCGCGCCTGGTTCCTCGGCAGCATGGGCGGGCGCGAGGGCAAGGATGCCGCCGGCGCCGGGATGCTGCGCGCCATCGCCTGCGGGACCGAGATCAACATGGCCTACCCGCCCCGGCCCTCCGACCCGGCGATTGCCTGGGAACCGGACTGGAACGTCAAGATCAGGGTCAAGTCCATGACCACGGCGATGATGGGCCAGGAAGGCGCCGGCCTCGGTGCCGGAGACGGCAGCGACCTGCAGGACATGAGCGATGCCCCGGATCCGGCAAGCGCGGGGGAAGACGCGCCGCCGGCACCGGAACCCCGGAAGAAGAAATTCGGCATCTTCGACGCGCTGAAGGAAGCGGCCAAGGAAGTCGTGCCCTGACGCCGGTGCCGTTGTAACGGTTCCGGCGCCCGCGATGCGGCTGGTTGCCGACCGTCAGCAGGACCAGCCCCCCTCGCGAGCGTTCAATCGAAGCGATCGAGGTCCATGACCTTGGCCCAGGCCTGCGCGAAGTCCTGCGCGAACTTCTCCCTGGCGTCATTGGCGCCGTAGACCTCGGCCACGGCGCGCAGCTCCGAGTTGGAACCGAACACCAGGTCGACCGGCGTGGCCGTCCAGCGCAGCTTGCCCGTCTGGCGATCGTAACCCTCGTAGAGACCCTCGCTTTTCTCGGATTTCGACCACCGCGTCGACATGTCGAGCAGGTTGACGAAGAAGTCGTTGCTCAGGCTGCCGGGCCGGTCGGTGAACACGCCGTTCGCGGACTCGCCCGCGTTGGCGTTCAGCACCCGCATGCCGCCCACCAGCACGGTCATCTCCGGCACCGTCAGCTGCAGCATGTTGGCGCGATCGACGAGCGCCTCGGCCGGCGCCAGCCGGTTGCCGGCGGTGTGGTAGTTGCGGAAGCCATCGGCAGTCGGCTCGAGCACGGCGAATGACGCCACGTCGGTCTGTGCCTGCGTGGCATCGGTGCGGCCGGGCCTGAACGGGACCTCGATGGTGAACCCCGCGCTCCTCGCCGCCTGCTCGACGGCAGCGGCACCGCCCAGCACGATCACGTCGGCCAGCGACACGCTCTTGCCGCCGGTGAGCGAGCTGTTGAAGGACTTCTGAATGCTCTCCAGCTTGCCGAGCACCTTCGCCAGCTCGGCCGGGTCGTTCACCGCCCAGTCTTTCTGCGGTGCCAGCCGCAGGCGTGCGCCGTTGGCGCCGCCGCGCAGATCGGTGCCGCGGAAGGAGGCCGCTGAAGCCCACGCGGTCCTGACGAGGTCGGCCGTGCTCAGGCCGGAGTCGAGGATCTTCGACTTCAGCTGCGCGATGTCGCGGGCATCGATGAGCGCATGATCGACGGGCGGGACGGCGTCCTGCCAGATCAGCACCTCGGCCGGTACGTCGGCGCCGAGATAGCGCGCACGCGGACCCATGTCGCGATGGGTCAGCTTGAACCAGGCGCGCGCGAACGCCATTTCGAACTCCTTCGGGTTCTCGATGAAGCGCCTGGAGATCTTGCCGTAGCTCGGATCGAACTTCAGCGCCAGGTCCGTCGTGAACATGATCGGCGCGTGCAGCCGGGTGCTGTCGTGCGCGTCGGGCACGTTCTTCATCGCCTCCGCGTTCTTCGGCACCCACTGCGTGGCGCCGGCCGGGCTCTTCGTCTGCACCCACTCGAAGCCGTGCAGGTTGGTGAGGTACATCATGGTCCAGGCCGTCGGCGCAGCCGTCCAGGCGCCCTCCAGGCCGCTGGTGATGGTGTCCTGGGCGTTGCCCTTGCCGCAGCGGTTCTGCCAGCCGAAGCCCTGCTTCTCGATGCCTGCGCCGGCGGGCTCGGGCCCCAGACACTCGTCGGGCTTGTGGGCGCCGTGCGCCTTGCCGAAGGTGTGGCCGCCCGCGATGAGCGCCACGGTTTCTTCGTCGTTCATCGCCATGCGACCGAACGTCTCGCGAATGTCCCTTGCGGCAGCGAGCGGGTCCGAGTTGCCGTTCGGGCCCTCGGGGTTGACGTAGATGAGGCCCATCTGCACGGCGGCGAGCGGCTTCGCCAGCTCCCGGTCACCGGAAAAGCGCTGGTCCTCGAGCCACTTCCTCTCCATGCCCCAGTCGACCAGGTCGGGTTCCCAGTCGTCCACGCGCCCGCCGGCGAAGCCGAGCGTCCTGAATCCCATCGACTCGAGCGAGACGTTGCCTGCCAGCACCATCAGGTCGGCCCAGGAGATCTGGCGCCCGTACTTCTGCTTGACCGGCCACAGCAGTCGCCGCGCCTTGTCGAGGCTGACGTTGTCGGGCCAGCTGTTGAGCGGCTCGAAACGCTGCTGGCCGCCGTCGGCACCGCCGCGCCCATCGAAGATGCGGTAGGTACCGGCGCTGTGCCAGGCCATGCGGATCATGAACGGACCGTAGTGGCCATAGTCGGCCGGCCACCAGTCCTGCGAGGTGGTCAGCACCGTGCGGATGTCCTGCTTCACGGCCTCCAGATCCAGCTTCCGGAACCCGGCGGCGTAGTCGAAACCCTGGCCCATGGGGCTGGACTCGGCGGCGTGCTGGCGCAGAGGCTGCAGGTCGAGCTTCTCCGGCCACCAGTCGCGGTTCGTCGTCGCGCCGCCCTGGGCGTGTGCCGACAGCGTCGAGGCAAGCGCCAGCGCCATTGCAGCGAGAGTGGAAAAGTTTCGCGTCTTCATCACGGTGTCCTCCGTATGGTGCCCTTCGTCGCAGGTTCCCGGGATCGCCTCATCATGAACGCCGTCCGGGGATGCCGCCACCCGCCGTGCAGGATGGAAGGCTAGTGACGGCCTGCGGGCGCGTCCAACGGAAAAATCCGCGGCCGGTGATCGATTCTGTCGATAGAATGAAGATCCATGCGCGATCTGCTCTCGCTCAAGCAACTGCACTACCTCGTGGCCCTTGCGGAGCATCGCAACTTCACGCGAGCGGCCGAGGCCTGCTTCGTCACACAGTCGACGCTGAGCGCGGGACTTCAGGAACTCGAGACGCAGCTCGGCATCGTGCTGGTCGAGCGAGACCGGCGCAGCGTTCTGCTGACCGACGCGGGCCGGGAGGTGGTCGGCCGGGCCAGCGAGATCCTCGCGCAGGCGCGGGATCTCGTCGACTGCGTCGGTTCCCTGCGGCCGATGTCCGGGCTGCTGCGGCTCGGCGTCATTCCCACCATCGCGCCGTTCCTCCTGCCGCGCATCCTTCCCGAGCTGCGCGAGCGGTATCCGGATCTGCGCCTGAGCCTGCGGGAAGACTTCACCGCGGCGCTGTTGCAGCGCCTCGGGGACGGCCGGCTCGATTTCGCGCTGATCGCCCTGCCTTACGACACCGGCGGGTTGCGGGTGGAGCCGCTCTTCGACGATGCGCTGTGGCTGGTCGCGGACCGGGACGACCCGGCGGCCCGGCTGCGGCGCCCGCAACTGACACCGGCACTCACCGGCCGGCTGCTGCTGCTGGAGGAAGGTCATTGCCTGCGTGATCACACGCTGCAGGCCTGCGGGTCAGCGCCGGCGCACCCCGCAGGGGGCCACGAGGCGACCAGCCTGCTGACGCTGATCGGCATGGTCGGCTACGGACTCGGAGTCGCACTGGTGCCGGCACTGGCCCTGGCCGGCGGCATCGCCGACTCATCGCGCCTGCAGATCCGTGAACTCGCCAGACCCGTGCCGAAGCGCACCATCGCCCTGGTGGCGCGAAGCTCCTCGGCGCGCGAGGCGGAGCTGCGTGCCCTGGCGGACGCCGTGAGCCGAGCCGGCAAAGCCGCCCGATTCGCGGGGCGATAGCCACAGCGGTCGATCATGACGGACCGCCCCCATGACCACAGGGGTCGTTCGATCCGACGTCGACCCGCTCTTCCGCAGGCAGCGGCCTGCGGAAGAGCATGAAGTGCTGCTGGCTGCGGGCGTGAAATCGTTAACATCGTCGAACGCGCGCTTTCTACAGTCGCGTCCGATGGTTACACATGAGCGGCCGAACAACGTTGGGACAGGCCTGGTCGGGCACCGATTCTCGCTGGAGGCGGGTTGCGCCGCCGCCCGGCTGCAGGCCGCCGTACGGTCCCGGGGCTGCGGCTTGTACCTACACTGGCTATCCCATGGTGGTTCCAGCGTAGTATTGGAAAAGGCGGCGAAGTTCCAATAACAGCCACATCGCGCTTTTTGCGCGGCGCTTGCCTACGTCACATTGCCTTACCGCGGAGGAGCCCATGAGATCACTGGCACTCGCATTGGCGGTCATCGCAGCGCCGCTGGCAACGGCAGGCGCGGCAAGCATCACCGACAACTTCGACGACAACTCGTTCGACGCTTCGCTCTGGACCGTCATCAACGACGGTAGCGGCATCACGGTCGCCGAGGTGAATCAGCGCGTCGAGGTGGCCCTTGCGGCTGACGCGGCCGGTGCCTTTTTCGGCGGCTACCGCAGCAACGCGGTGTTCAGCGGTGACCTGGATGTCGAGGTCTCCTACACCCTGCTGGACTGGCCGTCCACCAACGGGGTCCGCGTGGGCCTGTCGCTGGTGACCGGCTGGCAGCCCTCAGCCTTCTGGAACGTGGAGCGGATCAGCGGTGGCACCATCGAGGCCTTCGATGAGGTCTACATCACGGATTACAACACCTTGATCGGCGCCCATGTGGCAACGGCGGACACGGCGGGCCGCCTGCGCATCGCCCGGAGCGGCAGCACGATTTCCGCCTGGTATTGGCAGGATGACGCCTGGTCACTCCTGCGCAGCGAGCCTGAGTCCAGCGGCGATGTCAGCATCGCCTTCGCGGCCTGGTCGGAGGATGCGTATTTCGGCAACGAGCTGGTGCGCGTGGGATTCGACGACGTGAGCATCGTGCCGCTGCCAGGCACCGCGATCGGCCTGCTGACCGGGCTGGCAGCCGCCTTGGTGCGTGCCCGCGGCCGCAAGGGATAGACGCCAGACGAGACAATCGTGCCTGACTTACATCTTCCCGATTGATAAGCACCGGCACGCGCGGGCTACGGCGGCGCGCGCGATCGGAATTCAGGGAAAACATGTCGGGCACCGATTCTAGATGGTCGACAGGCTGCGGCGGATTTCGATCACGCGGATCTGCCCGGAGTGGTGAAATACGTTAAGACTAGGATTCGTGAAACCTGGCCAATGAAGGAGAGTCCCATGGCATTTCGTTGCCAACTCATGCGCATGGCGTGGACGGGCACGTTGCTCACCGTGTCGGTCTTCCTGCTCGCCGCGGCCGGTTCGTCGCACGCCGCACTGCTCATCTACAACAGCAATACCCCCGCAGGCAATGCCGCGGCGCGATCGCAGTGGCTGAGCGCCATCGGCATCGCCTCGCCCCCGTACGTGGTCGATTTCGAGAGCGGATTCACCAGCGGACAGAATGTCTCGGGGGTCACGGGACTCTTCCCCGCCGGCCTGGTGCTCGGCAGCAGCAACGGTTCGGCGATCATTGCTTCCGGTTCCGGATCGATCGACGGTTCCAATCCAGTGGGGGCGTTCGCCTTGTCGCACACCGCGTCGGCTATTCTGACGCTCGATCTGGGTTTCTTTCCGGTGGATTACCTGGCGTTTCAGGATATCGACGCCGGCAACACGAGCATCACCGTGACCTACGTCGGCGGTGGTACCGACATGCTGGATCCGCTGGACCTGACTGGCTCCGGCAGCGATTCGGCGGAGTTCGTCGGCTTGTTCCGGAACGACATGCCTCGCATCACGCGGGTAGACCTGACCACGACGGGTGGCACGCTCTGGGGCGTTGACAGTGTCGAGTACGGCCCGGCCGTGCCCCTCCCCGGCGCACTGTGGCTGGCTGTCACGGCCTTCCTCGGGACTGGTGCGCGGCACATGCGCTGGCGGAGGGAGATACCCAACAGGCCCTGAGACAATCGGGTCTGATTTATTTCTTCCTCGTCAAGTTCCGCCACTCCCGCCATGTCAGCGCCGCCGGACAGCCGGGCGGGCAATCGTCGATGCCGTGTCGATCCGGGAGCGACCGGCCGAGGTCGCCGATCGGGCCGTCCCCGGTCATTGGGAGGGGGATCTACTCAGCGGCGGTGCATGCCGGTGTATCGGCCGCCGCTCATCAACGCGACAAGGTCGAGCGACTGTGCCGCTACATCGCGCGGCCCGCGGTGGCCACCGGGCGGCTCTCGCTCACCGCCCAGGGGCTGGTGC
>JADZBS010000030.1 GCA_020851975.1 Gammaproteobacteria bacterium
CGGTCACGACCAAGGGCCGTCTCTCGGAGCCGCGCGAATTCGAGGAGATCATCCTGCGCGCCAACCCGGACGGCTCGGCGCTGCGGCTGCGCGACGTGGCGCGCGTGGAACTCGCCGCCGACCGCTACGTCACCAGCAGCCTGTTCGGCAGCCGGCAGGCGGTGGGGCTGGCGTTGTTCCAGCGGCCGGGCAGCAACGCCATCGAGGCGAGCCGCGCCATCAACGCGCGCATGGCCGAGCTCGCGCGCGACTTCCCGCCCGGGATGCGCTACCAGGTGCTGTACAACCCGACGGAGTACATCTCGCAATCCATCGATGCGGTCTACGTGGCGCTCCTGGAGTCCACCCTGCTGGTGGTCGCGGTGATCCTGCTGTTCCTGCAGAACTGGCGGGCCGCCGTGATCCCGATCCTCGCGATTCCCGTCTCGCTGGTCGGCACCTTCGCCGTGATGGCGCTCACCGGCGTGACGCTCAACAACCTGTCGCTGTTCGGGCTGGTGCTCGCCATCGGCATCGTCGTCGACGACGCCATCGTGGTGGTCGAGAACATCGAGCGCAACCTGGCCCGTGGTCTCGCCCCGCGCGCGGCGAGCGTGGTGACCATGGACGAGGTCGGCACCGCGCTGGTGTCGATCGGCCTGGTGCTCACGGCCGTGTTCGTGCCGACCGCGTTCCTCGGCGGCATCGCCGGGGAGATGTTCCGCCAGTTCGGCCTGACGGTGGCCACCGCCACGGCGATCTCGGTGGTGAACTCGCTCACGCTGAGCCCGGCACTCGGTGCGGTGCTGCTGCGGTCACACGACGCCCCGCCCGGCGCCTTCGATCGCTGGTGGGATCGCACGCTCGGCGTGGCCTTCAGCGCCTTCAACCGCGGCTACGACGCCTTCGCGCAGCGCTATGTCGGCCTGGTCGGCCACCTGGTGCGCCGCCCGGCCCTGCCGGTCGCCGCCTTCGGCGTCATGCTGGCGCTCACCGGCGTCGGCCTCTGGTTCATGCCCACCGGCTTCATCCCGGCGCTCGACCAGGGCTACGTCATCGTCCTCGCCGAACTGCCGAAAGGCGCCTCGCTCGAGCGCACCAGCGAGGTGGTGAAGGAGATCGCACGGCGGGCAAACACGGTGGACGGCACCGTCCCGCGCAGCTTCGGCTTCGCCGGGTTTTCGATCGCCACCGGGGCGAGCTCGACGCAGTCGGCCACGGTCTTCGTGGGCCTGCAGGATTTCCCCGATCGTGGCCCGGGCCGCACGGCCGAGCGCATCACGGCGGATCTCGGCGCGGCGCTGCGGGGCATCCAGGATGCGGCGATCGTCGTGGTGATGCCGCCGCCGATCCGCGGCATCGGCAACGGTTCGGACTTCAAGATGCTCATCCGCGACCGCGCTGGCCACGGCGCCCGGGCCCTGGAGGCCGCGACCTGGGCGGTCGCCGGCGCAGGGACAGCATCGGGTGCCGTGGCGCGCGCCTTCACCACCTTCAGCACCGCGGCGCCGCGGGTGCAGGTCGACATCGACCGCACGCGGGCGCAGATGCTGGAAGTGCCGCTCGCCAACGTGTTCGAGACCCTGCGCGTGTTCCTCGGCTCGGAGTACATCAACGACTTCAACCTGTTCGGACGCAACTACCGCGTCACCGCGCAGGCGGATGCGCCCTTCCGGCTGACGACCGGGGACGTGGCGCGGCTGCGGGCCGCCAACGTGCGTGGCGAGATGGTGCCGCTCGGCTCGATCGTCTCCGTCCACCCGACGGCCGGCCCCGATCGCGTGGTGCGCCACAACCTGTACCCGGCGGCCGAGCTGCTGTTCACCGCGGCTCCGGGCCGCAGCAGCGGCGAGGCGCTCGATGCCATGGCGCGCGTGGCCGGCGAGGCCCTGCCGGCCGGATTCGATTTCGAGTGGACGGAGCTGGCCTACCAGCAGCGCTCGGTCGGCGGGCTCGGGCTGCTCGTGTTCCCGCTCGGCATCCTGTTCGTGTTCCTGGTACTCACGGCGCAGTACGAGAGCTGGTCGCTGCCCTTCGTGATCGTGCTGCTGGTGCCGCTGGTGATGCTGTTCGCGCTGGTCGGACTGAACCTGCGCGGCATGGACCTCAACATCCTGGCGCAGATCGGCTTCGTGGTCCTGATCGGGCTCGCCAGCAAGAACGCCATCCTGCTGGTGGAGTTCGCCCGCCAGCGCGAGGAGCAGGGCGCCGATCCGATCGCGGCTGCCGTGGATGCCGCACGCCTGCGCCTGCGCCCCATCCTCATGACGTCGCTGGCGTTCATCGCCGGCGTGGTGCCTCTCGGGCTCGCGATCGGCGCCGGCGCCGAGATGCGCCGCGTGCTCGGCACGGTGGTGTTGAGCGGCATGCTCGGCGTGACGCTCGTCGGCCTGCTGCTGACACCGGTGTTCTACGTGCTGGTGCGCCGGCGGATCCGCCGGGCCTGAGATAGCGCGCCGCCCGGCACCTCGACCTCCCGGTCGCCGCCGTGGCGCAACGCCCCGTCGGCACGTATGCTCGCCCGCATGCTCCCGCGGTCACCTCCCGCGTTCACCCGATGCCGGCGCTCATGGCCCGGGCTTGCCGCGATGCTGCTCGCCGCCGTGCCCGCGGGCGTGCCGGCGGCCGAGGTCGCCGTGCCACCGGAACTGCAGCCCTGGCAGGACTGGGCGCTGCACAGCCTGGAGTACCGCCGCTGCCCGTTCCTGCCGGCTGCCGATCCCGCCCGGCGCGAGGCCTACCGCTGTACCTGGCCCGAGCGGCTGTCCGTGCGGGTGGACACCGGCGGCGGGGAGTTCAGCCAGCGCTGGCAGGTCTTCGCCGAGAGCTGGGTGACGCTCCCCGGCAGCCTCGAGCACTGGCCGGTCGACGTGCGTCGCGACGGCGAACCGGCACCCGTCGTCGCCCGCGAGGGCGTGCCGCAGCTGCGCCTCCCGCCCGGCAGCCACCTCGTCACCGGCCGCCTGCGCTGGGAAGCGCGACCCGAGGTGCTGCCGGTGTCGCCCCGGACGGCGCTGGTCGATCTCACCGTCGATGGCCAGCGCGTTGCCGAGCCCGAGCGTCCCGGCGGGGCACTGCGGCTCGGCCGGCGCCAGAGCGCCAGGCAGCCGGCCGCGCTGGACGTGCAGGTCCATCGGCTGCTGCGGGACGAGATCCCCGGGCGACTGCAGACCCGCATCCGACTGCAGGTGGCCGGCGATGGCCGCGAGGAACTGCTCGGCCGCGCCCTGCCCGAAGGCTTCTTGCCCGTGGCGCTCGCGAGCGAACTCGCCGCGCGCCTCGAAGCCGACGGCCGCCTGCGCGTGCAGTTGCGGGCCGGGACATTCGAGATCGCGCTCGAGGCGCGCGCCCCGGGCGTGCTGGCCTCGGTCGCGCGGCCGGCGACGGGCGAAGGCGCCTGGCCGCGCGACGAGGTCTGGAGCTTCCAGGGCAACGAGCGGCTGCGGGTGGCCGTCGCGCAGGGCGCCGAGGGGATCGATCCCGCCCAGGCCGCCGTGCCGGCCGAGTGGCAGGGCTGGCCGGCGTTCCGCCTGCTGCCCGGGTCGAGTCTTGCCATCGAGGAGCGCAGCCGGGGTCTCGCCGCGAGCGACGAGAACCGGCTCACGCTCGCGCGCGAGCTGTGGCTCGATTTCGATCACGAGGGCTTCACCGCGCGCGACGTGTTGCGGGGTACCCTGCGCCGCGACTGGCGGCTCGACATGCACGCGCCGTTCGCGCTGGCTCATGCGCAGAGCGGTGGCGAGACGCTGCTCGTCACCACCGGCGCGGGCGGTGCCACCGGCGTGGAGCTGCGCACCCCGCAGCTCGACCTGGTCACGCTCGCCCGCGTCACCGGCACGCGTGCGGCGTTGCCGGCCACGGGCTGGCAGAGTCGTTTCGACACGGTGAGCGGCACGATCCACCTGCCGCCGGGCCACCGCCTGCTCGCCGCGCTGAGCGATGTCGCCGACGTCGCCCGCGGCAGCTGGTGGTCGCTCTGGGGCCTGTGGAGCTTCTTCGGCCTGTGCATCGTCGTGGCGCTGACCTACCGGCTGGCCGGGACGCGGCTCGCCGCAGTCGCCTTCGGCGCACTCGTCCTCACCTACCAGGAGGCGCCTGATCATCTCTGGCTGTGGGCGAACCTGCTCGGCGCGGTCGCCGTCGCCCGCGCCGTACCCGTCGACGGGCGCTTCCGTCGCGCGGCGGAACGCTACCGCCTGGCGAGTTTCGCGCTGCTCGGCCTGGCGCTCCTGCCGCTCGCCTTCGGGCAGCTGCGACTCGCCCTGCATCCGCAGCTCGATGCCGACGCCGGTTTCGACACCGCTGCCCCGGTCGCGCCCCCGTTCGTGCCGCCGCCCGATGTCGCAATCGACCTGCCGATGTCAGCCGCGGATCAGGCCACCGAAGCGGTGACGATGACCGGGGAGACCGCGCCGCAGCCGGCCTCGGAACCCGAGCGGCGCCTGCGCGGCGCCCTGGCGAAAGTCGCAGCAGCGCCCGGCGAACGCCTCGACGCTCTACAGGTCGTCGCGCGCCACGCGCCGGGCACGCTGCTGCAGGCAGGGCCGGGCGTACCGGCCTGGCGCTACCGCAGCTACGACTACGCCTGGTCCGGGCCGGTGGAAGCCGGCGATACGCTGCGCGTGATCTACGCCGGCCCGGTGCTGCTCGGCGCCTGGCGCATCGCCGGCGTGCTGCTGCTCGCGTTGTGGTTCGGCACGTTGCTGCACGCGAGCTACGCCACGCGATGGCGCTGGCCGTTCGGGGCAGGTCCGGGCAGCAGCGTGCCGCCGGCGCTGGCGGTGCTGGCACTGCTCGTGATGACCGGTATTGCGTTGCCGGCACATGCCGAGGCCACGCCCGACGGCAAGCTGCTCGACCTGCTGCGCCAGCGCCTGGTGGAGACGCCTGCCTGCGTGCCGACCTGTGCGGAGATCACGCAGGCGCAGGTCGACGTCGAGGGCCAGCGCCTCGACGTGACGCTCGCCGTGAGCACACTCGCGCGCGTCGCCGTGGCGCTGCCTCATGGCGGTGACCACTGGCAGCTCGACACCGTGACCGTCGACGGCGCCGGCGCACCGGCGATCGCGCGCGAGACCGACGGTGCGCCGTGGCTCGCGCTCGCGCCCGGGACGCACAGCGTGCGCCTGTCCGGCCGGCTCGCCGATGTCGCCTCGATCCCGCTGGCGTTTCCACAGCTGCCGCGTGCAGTGAGCGTCGCCGCCCGCGGCTGGACGGTCACGGGTGTCAATGCGGGGCGGCTCGTATCCGGTGCGCTCGAACTCGTGCGTGTCGGCGTGACGCCGGCTGGTGCGCGTGAGGACGGCACGGCGCCGGGTACTGCCGCGGCTGGTGGCGAGTTCCCGGGTTTCGTGCGGGTCGTGCGCCGCTTCGACCTCGGCCTCGACTGGACGGTGACGACCGAGGTCGGGCGCATCGCGCCGGAGCGGGCCGCGGTGACGGTGCAGGTCCCGCTCGTGGTGGGCGAGTCCGTGCTGACGCCCGGTGTCGAGGTCACGCCGGCGCGTGACGTGCTGGTCGGCCTCGCACCCGGCCAGGTCGCTGCCGGCTGGACGTCCGCGCTGGCGCGTACGGCGACGCTCGACCTCGCCATGCCGCAGGACGCGGCCCGTGTGGAGGTGTGGACCTTCAGCGTGCACCCGCAGTGGCGCGTGGCCTTCGATGGCCAGCCGGCCGTGCTGCCGGACGACCCGGATGCACCCGCCTGGGTCTATACCTACTACCCGCGAGCGGGCGAGCGGCTCGCCCTGCACGTGGTGCGGCCGGCGGCCGTGCCAGGATCGACGCTCGCCATCGACGCCGCGACCCAGTCGCTGCGGCTCGGCGAGCGTACCGCCGACGCCGGACTCGACTTCACCTACCGCAGTACCCAGGGCGGCCGCCACGCCATCCGGTTGCCACCGGAAGCGCGCGTGCAGTCCGTTGCCGTCGATGGCGAGCCGCTCGCCATCCGCCCCGAGCCCGACGGTGAGCTGTCGCTCGGCGTGCTGCCGGGCGTGCACCAGGTCGCGATCCGCTTCGAGCTGCCAGGCGGGGCGGCGCTCGCCACGCGGCCGGCGGCCGTCGACCTGCAGTCGGGTGCGAGCAATGTGCGCACCGTGCTCGAGCTGCCGCGGGAACGCTGGGCGCTCGCCACGCTCGGGGGCGACGCCGGCGTCGGGCCGGTGATCCTCTACTGGAGCGAACTCGCCGCCTTTTTCGTGCTCGCTGTGTTCCTCGGCCGCCAGTCCTGGTCCCCGCTGCGGGCACACGAGTGGCTGCTCCTCGGGCTCGGGCTATCGACGCAGTCCTGGGGGGTGTTCGCGCTGGTGGGGTCGTGGTTCATCGCGCTGCGCTGGCGCAGCCAATGGTCGGCGGAGGGCATCGCCGACTGGCTGTTCGACCTGGTGCAGGCAGCGCTCGTGCTGCTGACCGTTGTCGCCCTCTCCGGCCTCGTGTTCACCGGCATCCGCTATGGCTTCCTGTCCACGCCCGACATGGGCGTGATCGGTGCGCAATCCGGCGGCAACACCTTCGCCTGGTTTGCCGACCGCACCACCGCGGCGCTGCCGCAGCCCGTGGTGCTGAGCGTGCCGCTGTGGGCCTACAAGGCGCTCGTCTTTGCCTGGGCGCTGTGGATCGCCTGGCGGCTCGCCCTGCATTGGCTGCCCTGGGCCTGGCGGGCGTGGATCCACGGCGGGTTCTGGCGCCGGACGGGCAGGCTGCTTGCGCGCTAGACGCAAGACGTCGCGAACGGTGCCGGTGGCCCGTAGCGGCCTGCCGCGTGCAGTCATCGCGGCCCTGCAGCCATATTTCCACGACTTCGAACTCGGGGCGCTGCGCGTGCGCCACCGCATCCCGCGCTACGTCGTCGGGCGACCGGCGGGCTACGCCAGCGGCAACGACATCTGCTTCCCGGCCGGATGCTTCGACCCGCACACCGCCGACGGACTGGCGCTCATCGCGCACGAGGCCTGGCACAGCCGCCAGTACCGACAGCTCGGTACCTGGCGGTTTCGCATCCGCTATGTCGGCGAGTACCTCGCCGGGCGGCTGCGAGGACGCGGCCACGACGCGGCCTATCGCGGCATCTCGCTCGAACGCGAGGCGCAGGCGCTCGAGGAACGGGTTCGCCGGGACCTGGCAGCGGTGGTGTCGCGGGACCGGCGTTGATCGCCTGGGGACGATTGCGCAAAGTCGACCTTGTGGCCTATAAGTGCCGGCAGGCCGGTCGGCCTGCGTCCTGGCTGCGGACCTTGACGATAAAGTGACCATCACGTCGTACATTACCGACGAGATCAGGGCCCTGGTCGGGCAGGAACTCGACCGGTCCGTGCACGAGATCGAGAAGGGCATGATCCGCCGGCTCGCCGAGTCGGCGCTCGACGACAACCCCCTGTTCCGGGACTGCGAGGCGAGCCGCAACAGCCGCTACGGGGGCATGATCGCGCCACCCGGCATCGTCTGGCCGATCATTCCGCCGAAGATGGACTGGTTCGTCACCCGGTACGACTTCCCGCTGAAGCGGCTGCTCAATGCCGGCTTCGAGCAGGAGTTCTTTGCCCCCATCCGTCCCGGTGACGTGCTGACCGGCGTGCTCACGCTCGCTGCGGTGGAGGAGAAGGAAGGGCGCATCGGCCACATGGTGTTCTTCCACTTCGACGTGACCTGGACCAACCAGCACGAGCACAGGGTCATGACGCTGCGCCAGAGCTTCATCAGGTACTGACGGCGGGGAGGAGACCTTTGGCGAACCAGCGATTTTTCGAGGACGTGCGGGTCGGCGAGACGCTGGGGCCGCTGGTCATGACGCCCACGCGCCGCCAGGCGGTGAAGTGGGCGGGCGCGTCGGGGGATTACTACGAGATCCACTACGACAAGGACTTCGCCATCGCTGCCGGCCAGCCGGACGTCATCGTGCACGGCGCGCTGAAGGCGGCGGTCGCGGCGCAGTTGCTCACCAGCTGGATGGGGCTCGACGGCTTCCTGAAGAAGGTGAGCTGCCGGTTCAAGGGCATCGATTTCTTCGATGTCGCGCTCACCTGCGCCGGCCAGGTGACCGCCACGTACGTCGATGGCGACGATCACTGCGTCGCGTGCGAGGTCTGGATCGACAACGCACGGGGCGAACGGACCACGGTGGGCGGCGGCGTGGTGGTGCTGCCGTCGCGATGACGGCAGGCGACAGCGGGAGGCCCGACATGACGGCAGCACAAGGCAGGCTCACCGGCAAGGTGGCGGTGGTCACGGGTTCCGGCCAGGGCATCGGACGGGCGATTGCAGAACTGTTCGCGCGCGAGGGCGCGGCCGTGGTCGTCAATGCGCTGCACGCGCAGACGGCCGGGAGCACGGTGGCGGCGATCAGCGCCGGCGGCGGTCGGGCCGTCGCCTGCGTGGGCGACGTGAGGAACCCGGTCGATGCGCAGCGCCTCGCCGACACCGCGGTCGCGCAGTTCGGCGGCCTGGACATCCTGGTGAACAACGCCGGTTTTCCGCTCGACGCCATGGTCCACAAGATGACCGACCAGCAGTGGGACGACTGCGTCGACGTCACGCTGAAGGGCGCGTTCAACTGCATCCGCGCGGCGGCGCCGCACATGCGCCGCGAGGGACACAACGGGCGGATCATCAACATCTCGGCTGCCGCCGGCCTGATCGGCAGCCCGGGCATGGTCAACTACTGCGCGGCCAAGCACGGCCTGCACGGCCTCACCAGGACGATCGCCCTCGAGTGGCTGCGCTATGGCGTGACCTGCAACGCCATCGCCTATGGCTGGGTGGACACGCGGTTGACGGGCGAGCGCGAAGCGGGCGGGGAGATCCTCGGCCACGCCGTCGGCATCCCGAAGAGCGTCCGTGACCGGCTGCGTGCCCAGTACCAGGGCAATCCGCAGACCGCCGGGCAGGCGGCCAACACCGCGCTCCTGCTGGCGCTGCCGGAGGCGCAGCACGTCACCGCGACCATCGTCAATGCCACCTCCGGCTGGCTGACCTGAGGCGATGCCCGCCAACGGGTCGCGGTCACGCGGCCGGCTCCTGCGCCAGGCCCCTCGCGCATTGAGGCGGTTGCCCGGTATTTGCTAGATTTGCCCCCATGACGGATCCCGACGACAAGGAACTCGCCGCGCGACGGCTGCGCCACATCCTGATCGCGGTCGCCGCCGGCATCATCCTGCTCGGCCTCGTCAGCCTGCTGCCGGGCTGAGCGGGTCGGACAGGTCCGCGCTCAGGCGTACAGCCCGCGCATCTCGGAAGCTTCGGTCACGCGGCGAATGGCCACCATGAAGGCGGCGATGCGCAGGCTCACGCGCCGGCGCCGGTGCATCGCCTCGACGTGGTCGAAGGCGCTCTCCATGATGCGGCGCAGGTCGTCGATCACGCGTTCCTCGGTCCAGTAGTAACCCATCCGGTTCTGGACCCATTCGAGGTAGGAAACGGTCACGCCACCGGCGTTGCAGAGGATGTCGGGGATCACCCGGACGCCGGCACGCTCGAGGATCGCATCGGCGTCGGGCGTGGTGGGGCCGTTGGCCCCCTCGGCGACGATGCGGGCGCGCACGCGCCGGGCATTGGCGGCGGTGATCTGGTTCTCGAGTGCGGCGGGCACGAGGATGTCGACGGGCAGTTCGAGCAGGCGCGAGGCCCGGCGCAGCTTCGCGCCGCCGCGAAACCCGCGCAGCGAGCCACGTCGGGCAACGTGGGCCATGGCGGCGGCGACATCGATGCCCTGCGGATCGTGCCAGGCGCCGTCGACATCGCTCACCGCGACGATGCGCACACCGGCCTCGGCGAGGAACTTCGCCGCGTAGCTGCCGACGTTGCCGAAGCCCTGGATGGCGGCGGTGGCGCCGGGCAGCCCGAGCCCGAGGCGGGCGGCGGCTTTCCGGATGCAGAACACGATGCCGCGCGAGGTGGCGCTCTCGCGTCCGGCCGAGCCGCCGAGTTCCAGCGGCTTGCCGGTGATGACGCCGGGCACGAAGTCGTGCCTGTGCATGCTGTAGGTGTCCATCATCCAGCTCATGACCTGCGGGCCGGTGTTGACGTCGGGCGCCGGCACGTCGCGGTCCGGCCCGAAGAGATCGATCATCTCGGCCATGTAGCGGCGCGAGAGCCGCTCGCGCTCGCCCTGCGACAGGGAGCGTGGATCGACCACGACACCGCCCTTGGCACCGCCCATCGGAATGCCGACCACGGCGCACTTGTAGGTCATCCAGAAGGCGAGCGCCTTGATCTCGTCGACCGTCACGTCCTGGTGGAAGCGGATGCCGCCCTTCGCCGGGCCGCGGGCGATGTTGTGCTGCACGCGGAAGGCGCGGAAGTTGCGGATGGAGCCGTCGTCCATGCGTACCGGGAGGCGCGCCTCGGTGATACGCCTGGGCAGCTTGATCATGGCGATCTGGTTGTCGGTGAGCCGCAGCCGCCGGGCGGCGGCGTCGAACTGCACCAGGGCGTTGTCGAAGGCCGAAGCGCGCCATTCCTCGAGCGACCCGGCGATCTGGCGGCGGCGTGCCGCATGGTGCGCCTGGCGGCGGCGCTCCGCGGCGCTGGATCGTGCGTTCATGTCCGCTCCTGTCCGCGTGGGATTGCCGGGATTCTAGTCCGTGCGTGATGCCGGCGGTGCGGCGGCTTGGCGCCGCCGCCGGATCGTCGCACCATGGGCAGCGTACGGCCCGGTTCGCCCGCGGGGTGCAGCCCGAGGCCGTCGAGGGGGTGACCCCGATGCCGAGCACGGAGCCCGGGCCTGTGGAACGATCGCGGCTGTATCTGGCCGACGAGGCGGCGCGGCTCGCTCCGCTGCTCGCGCGCGCCCGTCCCACGCCCGGCGAGCGTGCCCGGACACTGGCGATTGCGCAGGAACTCGTCACGCGCGTGCGCGCCCGTCGCCACGGCGGCGGGCTCGATGCCTTTCTCCACCAGTACGCGCTCACGACCCGCGAGGGTGTGCTGCTCATGTGCCTCGCCGAGGCGCTGCTGCGCGTCCCCGACGCCGGCACCGCCGACCGACTGATCCGCGACAAGATCGAGCAGGCCGACTGGGAGCGGCACCTCGGCCGCTCGCCGTCGCTCTTCGTCAATGCCTCGACCTGGGGGCTGATGCTCACCGGGCGCGTCGTCGAACTCGGCCATCTGCCGGGCGACTGGGCGGCGTCGCTGGGACGGCTGGTGGCACGCAGCGGCGAGCCGGTGATCCGCCAGGCGATGACCGTGGCGATGCGCATCCTCGGCGGCCAGTTCGTGCTCGGCCGCAGCATCGACGAGGCGCTGGCACGGGCGGCACCGTGGCGGGCCCGGGGCGGGTGCTGCTCCTTCGACATGCTCGGCGAGGCGGCGCTGACCGCGGCCGATGCCGAACGCTACCTGGATGCCTATCGCACCGCGATCGCGGCGGTGGGCGCTGCCGCCGACCCGGGGACGCATCTCCTGGCGCGGGATTCGGTGTCGGTGAAACTTTCGGCACTGCACCCGCGGTTCGAGCCGGCGCAGCGGCTGCGACTGCGCGCCGGGCTGCTGCCGCGCCTCGTGGCGCTGGCGCAGGCCGCACGCAACGTGGGCATCGGGCTGACGCTCGATGCCGAGGAGGCCGACCGGCTGGAGCCGCAGCTCGAACTCCTCGAAGCGGCATACGCCGCGCCGGAACTTGCCGGCTGGAACGGGCTCGGCCTCGCCGTGCAGGCCTATGGCAAGCGGGCACCAGCGGTGATCGAAGCCCTGCGACAGCTGGCGCGGGCCCGGCGGTGCCGCATCCCGGTGCGTCTGGTGAAGGGCGCCTACTGGGATACCGAGATCAAGCGGGCGCAGGAGCAGGGGCTGGAAGGCTATCCCGTCTACACGCGCAAGGTCGCCACCGATGTCGCCTACCTCGCCTGCGCGCGCGATCTCTTCGCCGATCCGCAGGCATTCTTCCCCATGTTCGCGACCCACAATGCGCACACGCTCGCCGCGGTGCTGGCCATGGCCCCGGCGGGCGCGGACTTCGAGTTCCAGCGCCTGCACGGCATGGGCGAGGCGCTCTACGAGGAACTTGCCGGTGTGGCCGGGCAGGACATCGCCTGCCGCGTCTACGCGCCGGTCGGCGCCCACGAGGACCTGCTCGCCTATCTGGTGCGGCGCCTGCTCGAGAACGGTGCGAACACCTCGTTCGTCAACCGCCTGGCCGACGATGCCGCGCCCGTCGACACGCTGCTCGCCGACCCGGCCGAGGTGCTCGCCGCGCTCGGGGCGGGTCCGAATCCGCGCATCCCGCTGCCGGCGGCCCTGTTCGCCGATCGGCGCAATGCGCGCGGCGTGCTGCTGGCTGACCCGGTGCGGGCCACGGATTTCCTGGCGGACGTGCGCGCCGCACTCGCCACGCCGCTCGCCGCCTGCCCGCTGGTCGGCGGCGAGGCCCGCGAAGGGCCGAGCGCGCCGGTGACCGATCCGGCCGACCGCCGCCGCATCGCCGGCACCGTGGTGACCGCCACGCCGGGGCAGGTCGCCGAGGCGGTGGCGCGCGCCGGCGCGGCGCAGCGCGCCTGGGATGCGCTCGGCGGACCAGCGCGCGCAGCGATCCTCGAGCAAGCCGCTGACCGGTTCGAGCGCGAGACGCCGCTGTTCGTCGGCCTGTGCGCGCGCGAAGCGGGCAAGACCGTGGCGAACGGGCTGGCCGACCTGCGCGAGGCGGTCGATTTCCTGCGCTACTACGCGGCCGCGGCACGCACCGGCTTCGCCGGCCCGCACGCGTTGCCGGGGCCGACCGGCGAGCGCAATGAACTCACGCTGCATGGCCGGGGGGTCTTCGCCTGCATCAGCCCGTGGAACTTCCCGGTGGCGATCTTCACCGGCCAGGTCGCCGCGGCGCTCGCTGCCGGCAACACCGTGGTGGCCAAGCCGGCGGAGCAGACACCGCTCACCGCGTGGGTGGCGACGCGACTGCTGCATGCCGCCGGCGTTCCGGGCGACGTGCTGCACCTCGTGCCGGGCGACGGGCCCGGCGTGGGCGCGGCGCTGGTCGGGGAGGCGCGGCTCGCGGGCGTGGCCTTCACCGGCTCCACCGAGGTGGCGCGGACCATCCACCGCAGGCTCGCCGGGCGTGACGGGCCAATTGCCACGCTTGTCGCCGAGACCGGCGGCATCAACGCCATGATTGCCGATTCCACGGCGTTGCCCGAGCAGCTCGTGCGCGACGTCGTCGCCTCGGCCTTCGACAGCGCCGGCCAGCGCTGCTCGGCGCTGCGGGTACTGTTCGTGCAGGAAGACATCGCGCCGCGGGTGCTCGAGCTGCTCGCCGGCGCCATGGCCGAACTCGTCCTCGGCGACCCGCTGGACCTGGCCACCGACATCGGCCCGGTGATCGATGCCGGGGCGCTCGCCCGCCTCCAGGCGCATGCGGCACGCATGACACGCGAGGGGCGGCTCCTCGCCCGGACCGGACTGCCCGCGGCCTGCGACCACGGCAGTTTCTTCGCGCCAGTCGCCTGGGAGATCGATGCCATCGACCGGCTGCCGGGCGAGGTGTTCGGTCCGGCCCTGCACGTGGTGCGCTACGCCGCCTCGCACCTCGCCGGGGTCTGCGCGGCGATCGAGAACACCGGGTACGGACTCACGCTCGGCGTGCACTCGCGCATCGAGGAGACGGTGGCGTTCGTGCGCGCGCACGTGCGGGTCGGCAACCTGTACGTCAACCGCAATCAGATCGGTGCGGTCGTCGGTGCCCAGCCCTTCGGGGGCGAGGGCCTGTCAGGGACGGGACCGAAGGCGGGCGGTCCGCACTACCTGCAGCGCTTCGCGGTGGAGCGCGTCGCCTGCGTCAACACGGCGGCTGCCGGCGGCAATGCGGCGCTGTTCGCGATGGATGCCCCCGGCGACGCGTAGAATGCGCGCTGCCGCCCGACGGCGGCGCCGACGAGGTCACCCGATGGACCATCACAAACTGGTCCTGCCCGAGCACATCAATCACCACGGCTTCCTGTTCGGCGGCTACCTGCTGCAGTGGATCGACGAGTTCGCCTGGATCACGGCCACCGTCGACTATCCCGGTTGCCGCTTCGTGACCGTGGCGATGAAGGACGTGCAGTTCCGCCGGCGCATCGCCATGGGCGAGGTGCTGCGGTTTGCCGTGACGCAGGTGAGTGCGGGGCGCACGTCGGTGCAGTACCGCATCCGCGCGCATGGCCTGGTGGTGGAGCCCGATCACGCCGCCGTGCTGTTCGAGACCTCCATCACCTTCGTCAACGTCGATGCCGACGGGCGCAAGGCGCCGCTGCCGGCGCGATCCGGGGGAGGGCAGTCATGAACCGGCTGGGTGGCATCCTGCTGAAAGGCCTGCTGACGACGCTGCCGATCGGCCTGACGATCTACAGCGTGTACTGGCTCGGCGTGACGGCCGAGTCGGTGCTCGCCCGGCCCATCAAGGCGGTCATCGACGATGCCAACTACTGGCCGGGCATGGGGCTGGTGACCGGTTTCGTGCTGCTGTTCTTCGTGGGGCTCGCCGTCAACGCTTTTCTGGTGCGCCGGGCGCTGAGTCTCGGCGAGGACCTGCTGCTGCGCGTGCCGGTCATCCGCACGATCTACAGCGCCATTCGCGACATCACGCGCCTGGTCGATACCAGCGGCCGCAAGGGCGACCTCCAGCGCGTCGTCACGGTGCCGTTCGGGCCCGGGCGCGTGATCGGCTTCGTGACCCAGGAGCACGGCGAGATCCTCGGGCCCGGGCACGAGGACGATCTCGTCGCGGTCTACCTGCCGATGAGCTACCAGATCGGCGGCTACACGGTGTACCTGCCACGCCGGGACATCCGCGAGACGCAACTCACCGTCGAGCAGGCGATGCGCGTGGTGCTGACCGGCGGCGTGCAGGGCCGCTGAGCCGGCTCAGGCCGCGAGCAGGCTCTCGCGCAGGATCGCGAGCGCCTCGTCGAAGAGCGCCTCGCCGATGGTGAGCGGGAAGAGGAAGCGCAGCACGTTGCCATCCACGCCGCAGGTGAGGAGCAGCAGGCCGCGGGCCAGCGCGGCCGCCTGGACGCGCTTCGTGAACTCCGCATCCGCCGTTCCGTCGGCCGGGTGCACGAACTCCGCCGCCACCATCGCCCCGAGGCCGCGCACGTCGCCGAGCCGGGGCGCCTCGCGGCGCATTCCCTCGAGCATCGCGCGCAGCCGCCCTCCGAGGTCCGCGCCGCGTTCGGGCAGGCGCTCGTCGGCCATCACCCCGATGACGGCGTGCGCGGCGGCCACGGCGAGCGGGTTGCCGGCGTAGGTGCCGCCGAGTCCGCCCGGTGCCGGGGCATCCATGATCGCGGCGCGGCCGGTGACCGCCGACAGCGGGATGCCGGCGGCAAGCGACTTGGCGCAGGCCAGCAGGTCCACGGTCACGCCCGTGCGCTCGAGGAAATGCTCCATGGCGAACAGCCGTCCGGTACGGCCGAAGCCGGTCTGCACCTCGTCGGCGATGAGCACGATGCCGTGGCGGTCGCACAGCTCGCGCAGCCAGGTCACGGCCTCGGTGCGGATGACGTTGAAGCCGCCCTCGCCCTGCACCGGCTCGAAGATCACGGCGGCCACGCGCTCGGGCTCGATCTCCGTGCGCAGGATGCGTTCGACGGCACGCTGTACTTCCGCGAGCGGGGTGCGCTCGCAGGGGAACGGCGCATGGAAGATCTCCGGCGGGAAGGGCCCGAAGCCGGCCTTGTACGGCTGCACCTTCCCAGTCAGCGAGACGGCGAACAGGCTGCGGCCGTGGAAGGCGCCGCCGAAGGCGATGACCCCGCCCCGCCGGGTGTGGGCGCGGGCGATCTTGATGGCGTTTTCCACCGCCTCGGCGCCGGTGGAGAACAGCGCGGTCTTCTTGGCGAAGTCCCCCGGCACGAGCCGGTTCAGCTGCTCGGCGAGCGCCACGTAGCCCTCGTAGGGCACGACCTGGTAGCAGGTGTGGGTGAAGCGCTCGAGCTGTGCCTGCACGGCGGCGAGCACGCGCGGATGGCCGTGGCCGACATTCATGACGGCGATGCCGCCGGCGAAGTCGATGTAGCGCCGGCCTTCGACATCCCACAGCTCGGCGCCGCGGGCATGCCCGGCGAAAAAAGGCGCGAGCACGGCCACGCCACGCGGGGTGGCGGCAGCCTTGCGGGCCAGGAGGTCGGCGTTGGTGGCGGGGCTCATCGGGCGCTCCGTGCGGCAGGCAGGAGCCGTGATTCTAGACCGTCACGGGCAGGCGAAGCCGCCGGCGTCGTGCCGGCTTCTGCTCACGCGGCCGGCAGCCCGGGGCCGGCGTGAGTGAGGGTCAGACCCGGTAGCTGTCGTCGGCGCGCGCCTCGGCGAGGCTGTTCGGCGGGTAGTTCGCCCACTTGTCCTCGTAGTAGCGCTGGCGCAGGTCGCCGGCGGAGCGGCGGTTGAAGGTGAGGTAGATGTTGCGCCGCTGCCGCTCGCTGGTGTTCGGCGGCGAGCCGTGCGGCACATAGGAGTCGAAGAACACGACATCGCCCGGGTTCGCCTCGAGCAGCGCGTAGTCCTCGGGTGGGGAGTACGGCGGGTCGTCGTGGGTCAGCGGCTGCCACTCGGGCGTCATCAGGCTCTTCTGATAGCGGCCGGTCTGCAGGAACGACAGCGCGGCGTTGTCGCGCCGGTTGGCGTCGACCACGACGGCCATGGTGATGAAGAAGTCGCAGTAGGCGTTCCAGCCGGCAGCCTGGTCCTGGTGCAGCTTGTCGGCACGGCAGCCGGGCAGCTTGTAGTTGACCTTCTCCTTGAAGAGCACCGCAGGTTCGCCGAGCAGCTGGGCGAGCGCCTGCTCCGCCTTCGGCGACAGCAGCAGCCGGCTCACCTCGGCGTTGCCCGGTCCCATGAAATACTCCACCCGCACCAGCAGGTTGCGTCCCGTGACCGGGCTTTTCTCGTAGTAGCGGGCTTCCGGGCCCGAGCCGGGTGTGGAGGCAGCCAGTCGGTCGAGCCACTCGCCGACCTTGCCGATGTCGGCGGGCGGGATGAAGCCCTGGAGGACGATGAAACCGCGTCGCTGGAAGTCGCTGACCTGCCCGGGCGTGAGCGTCATGGCCGTGGTTCCCTGGGGAAAGATTGCGCGCATGGTGCGGTGCCGGCGCGGCCTGGCACCATTGCGGCTTCTACCGATGCAGGGCGGTCCGTCAGCCGGGCCGGCCGTCGGCCCGCGGCCGGAGCAGCATCGGGCCGAAGACGCCGAGATAGATGCCCCAGGCTGCGCTCCAGCAGCCGGCAGCGAGGAGCAGCATGGCGAAGTACTGCGACGGCCACCAGGCGCTCGCCACCACCCGGACCAGGGCCGCCAGGGCCAGCAGGCCGTAGGCCGCCGCGGTGGCGGGGCCGGCGGCCAGTGCACGTCCGGTATGGCCGAGCGTGGTGCGGGTGGTGACGCCGAGGATCAGGGTGGCGACGACGCCGATGCCGAAGGCGTGCAGCCAATGCGCTGCCCAGGGTGCACTGCTCAGCAATGCCGCGGCCTTGAGCAGGAAGCCGAGCGGCAGCCAGGCGTAGGCGACATGCAGCACCCAGAGTATCGGCACGGCGCCGGTTTGCAGGCTGCCCCAGCCGGCGAGCCGCCAGGCGTGCAGCACGGCGGCGACGAGCGCCAGCACCGCGGCGAGCCAGGCGGGTGACGGCCAGGCATCGGCGACGAGGACGGCGAGCATGAGCAGCGGCAGCGCCCGCTCCAGACCGCGGCGGCTGCGGGTGGTGAAGGACGCATCACGCCGGCGCAGGCTGCTCGCCGTGACGGCGGGAACGACCCGCCCGGCGACGATGGTCACCAGCAGCAGCACGACATCGAGCGTGGCGAGCAGGGCGCGGTGCGCGAGCCCGGCGTCCGCTCGCGCGAAGGCAGCGAGGAACGCTGCGTCGGCGATCCACAGCGCCAGGAGCACGGCAAGCATGGGCAGGTTGCGGTTGCGCTCGCGCAGCAGCGGTGGCGCGAGCAGGCCGGCGAGCAGCGGCAGCAGCGCGAGCTCGAGCGCCGCGACCAACGCGAACGGCAGCAGCGCAGCCAGCGAAAACACCACGCGTGCGGCGAGCCAGGCGCCGCCGAGGACGAGCAGCGGCGCACCGGCGAAACCGCGGCGTGCGGTGGAACTCGGTATCGCGGTGAGGAGGAAACCGCTGATCGCCGCGACCACGAAGCCGAAGAACATCTCGTGGCCGTGCCAGAGCGCGGCCGGCAGGCCCGGCAGCGGGGTGGTGCCGGTGGCAAGTACCAGCAGCCAGACCGGCACCACGAGGGCGGCGAAGACGCCGGCACCGAGGAAGAATGGCCGGAAGCCGTAGCCGAGGAGCGGCAGGCGTGTCAGCGGTGGCACGAATCGGGCGCTGTCGATGTGAACGGCCGTCGGCCTGTGGTGCGGGCGCCTAGCGCCAGACCGACTTCGGCGGCTCGTAGTTCGACAGCATCTGCAGGTAGTTGCCGCGCTCGAACGCCGCCGGATCAGGCGAGTGCTGCTGCGAGAGGCTGCCGCGCAGGTCGCCGACCGACGCGTACTCGTGACGCTCCATCCAGTCGACCACCCCATCGTGGATCCGGCTCAGCTGGCCGGGGCCGTTCAGCAACAGCGTGCTGCAGAGGTAGGTGACGTCGGCTCCGCAGAGGAGCATCTTCAGCGCGTCCTCGGCGGTGTGCACCCCGCCGGTGGCGGCGAGCGAGAGATTCACCCGGCCCCGCAGCAGCGCCATCCAGCGCATGGCGAGCAGCGCATCCTTTGAACCCGACAGGTGCATGACCTGCGATACGTCGAGATTCCCGGTGTCGATGTCGGGCTGGTAGAAGCGGTTGAACAGCGCCACCCCGGCGGCTCCGGCGGCCTCGATGCGCGTCACCAGGTGACCGAGCGCGCTGTAGTACGGCGAGAGCTTGACCCCGATCGGCAGCGAGACCTGCGCCACGGTCTCCGTGAGGATGTCGATCACGCGCTGCTCGACCGCCGCCGGCGGCTCGGTGAAATCCGCGGCGATGTAGTAGATGTTGAGCTCGAGCGCGTCGGCGCCGGCCGCTTCGATGGCCCGGGCGTGGCGCACCCAGCCGCCTCGCGTGGTGCCGTTCAGGCTGGCTATCACCGGGATATCGAGCGCGGCCTTCAGCCGGCGCAGCTGCTCGAGGTATTCGTCGCGCTGGCTCGGGAATTCCTGATGCATCGGCAGGTAGCTCGAAGCCTCGGCGCTGCCGATGTCCTGCTGCAGGGCGAGCTGGGCGGCAAGCCGCTCATCGGCCTCGATTGCTTCCTCGAACAGCGAGTACATCACGATGGCGGCGGCGCCGGCGTCCTCGAGCTGGCGTGCCGGGTCGAGCCGCTTGGACAGCGGCGAGGAGGAAGGCACGAACGGGCTCTTCAATGCCAGGCCGAGATACTGGGTGCTGAGATCCATGGCTTCACTCGCCTCCGGCGCTGTCTGCCGGGCTGCCGGTCGGTGGCGCCTCGGCGGGGGCCTGCGCCCCGTTGGAATAGTCGAGCCCGGCGAGCTGCTCGTAGTGGCGGTAGCGCTCGTCGATCTCGCGCTGTGCCTGCTCGAGCAGCGCGCGGGCCACGTCCGGGTGCGTGCGCATCAGCAGGCCGAAGCGCATCTCCGTCTGGGCAAACTCGCGAAACGGCAGCTTCGGCGCGCGCGAGTCGAGGACCAGCGGGTTCTCGCCAACCTCCCTGCGGCGCGGGTCGTAGCGGAACAGGTTCCAGTGCCCGCTCTTCACGGCCATGTCCTGCTGCGTCAGGTTGCGGTGCAGGTCCACCCCATGGGCGATGCACGGGCTGTAGGCGATGATCAGGGAGGGTCCGTTCCAGCTCTCGGCCTCGCGCAGGGCGCGCAGCGTGTGCACGTCCTTCGCGCCGAAGGCGACCTGGGCGACGTAGACGTGTTCGTAGGCCATGGCGATCATCGCCAGGTCCTTCTTCGGCACGGTCTTGCCGCCGGCGGCGAACTTGGCCACGGCCGCGCGTGGCGTGGCCTTCGACATCTGGCCGCCGGTGTTGGAGTAGACCTCGGTGTCGAGCACCAGGATGTTGACGTTGCGGCCCGAGGCGAGCACGTGGTCGAGGCCGGAGAAGCCGATGTCGTAGGCCCAGCCATCCCCGCCGATGATCCAGACGCTGCGACGGATGAAGGCGTCGGCGATGCTCGAGAGATTGCGTGCCGCCGGCGTGTCGAGGGTGGCGAGCCGTGACTGCAGCTGCGCCACCCGCTCGCGTTGGGCGGCGATGCCGGCCTCGTCGTCCTGGGCGGCATCGAGGATGGCGGCGGCGAGTGTCTCGCCGACGTCTCCGCGCAAGACTCCGAGCAGGTCCCGCGCGTGCTTGATCTGCTCGTCGAGCCCGATGCGGATGCCGAGGCCGAACTCGGCATTGTCCTCGAACAGCGAGTTGCACCAGGCCGGGCCGCGTCCCTGCGCGTCCGTCGTGTAGGGGGCGGTCGGCAGGTTGCCACCGTAGATCGAGGAGCAGCCGGTGGCATTGGCGATGATCATGCGATCGCCGAAGAGCTGGGTGGCGAGGCGGATGTAGGGCGTCTCGCCGCAGCCGACGCAGGCGCTCGAGAACTCGAACAGGGGCTGGCCGACCGCCGCACCCTTCACCGTGTCCCAGGCGAGCTTGCGCCGGTCGTACTCGGGAAGCTTCAGGAAGAAGTCCCACTTGGCGCGTTCGCGCTCGAGGATCGGCCCTGTCGGGTGCATGTTGAGGGCCTTGCGGCTGCGGTTGCGTTTGTCGCGCGCCGGGCAGGCTTCCACGCAGAGCGTGCAGCCGGTGCAGTCTTCCGGCGCCACCTGGTAGGTGATGGCCATGCCGCGCGCGAACTCGGCGCCGACCACGGTGGCGTGGCGGAAGTCGGCCGGTGCGTCCTTCAGCAGTGCCGGGTCGAACACCTTGCTGCGGATCGCGGTGTGCGGGCAGACGAAGGCGCACTTGCCGCACTGGATGCACAGCTCGGGCTCGAGCACCGGAACCTCGAGGGCCAGGCGGCGCTTCTCGTGCGCGGCCGTGCCGAGCGGCCAGGTGCCATCCACCGGCATGCGGCTCACCGGCAGGCTGTCGCCGCAGCCGGCAAGCAGTGCGCTGGTGACTTCCCGCACGAAGGCCGGCGCATCGTCCGGAACGCGGAGGCGCTTGCCGTGCGTGGCGGTCAGGCGGTCCGGCACCGGCACCTTGCGCATGTGCTCGAGCGCGCGGCTGATGACGGCGAAGTTGGCATCGAGGATGCTGCCGCCCTTGGCACGGTAGCTGCGGCTCACCGAGTCCTTGATGCGCACGATCGCCTCGTCGGGCGGCATGAGGCCCGACAGGGCGAGGTGGCAGGTCTGCATGATGGTGTTGATGCGCCGCCCGAGGCCGGCGTCGCGCGCGACCCGGTAGGCGTCGATGACGTACATCTCGAGCTTCTTGTCGAGCACGTAGGCCTGGATGTGCTGCGGCAGCCGGTCCCACGCCTTGTCGGGCGCCCAGGGCGCGTTGAGCAGGAAGGTCGCCCCGGGGCGCGCCTTGTCGAGCAGTTCGTAGTTCTCGAGAAAGATGGTCTGGTGGCATCCGACGAACTCCGCCTGGCCCTCGCCGATCTCGTAGGTGGCGCGGATCGGCGCGTTGCCGAAGCGCAGTTGCGAGATGGTCACCTCACCCTACTTCTTCGAGTCGAACACGAAATGACCCTGGGCGTACTGGCCGGTTTCCTCGCCGATGATGCGGATGGTGTTCTGGTTCGCGCTCACCGTTCCGTCGCTGCCGAGCCCGTAGAACACGGCGGCGTGGCAGTTGCGGTCCGTGGCGGTCGTGAAGCCGGGGTCCCAGGCGAGGCTCGTGTGGCTGATGTCGTCGTGGATGCCTATCGTGAAGTGGTTCTTCGGCAGCGGCGCGGCGAGATTGTCGAACACCGCCTTGATCATGCCCGGCGTGAACTCCTTGGACGACAGCCCGTAGCGGCCGCCGACCACGAGCGGCATGGCGGCGAAACGGTCGCCGCCGTAGCCGAGGTGCTCGGCGAGGGCGGTGACCACGTCCTGGTAGAGCGGCTCGCCGGCACTGCCGGGTTCCTTGGTGCGGTCGAGCACGGCAATGCGGCGCACGCTCGCCGGCAGCGCCGCGACCAGATGCTCGCCGGAGAATGGCCGGAACAACCGCACCTTGAGCAGGCCGACCTTCTCGCCGGCGCCGAGCAGTTCATCCACCGTGTCGCTGGCGGCTTCCGCACCCGAGCCCATCAGTACCAGCACGCGCTCGGCATCGGGCGCGCCGGCATAGTCGAAGGGCTGGTAGCGTCGGCCGGTCAGCGCGGCGAAGCGTTCCATGGCGAGCACGGTGATGCGCGGCAGTCCGGCGTAGAACGGGTTGACCGCTTCCCGGGACTGGAAGTAGACGTCCGGATTCTGGGTCGTGCCGCGCATCACCGGGCGGTCGGGCGACAGCCCGCGGCCGCGGTGGGCCTGCAGCCACTCGTCGCGGATCATCTCGCGGATCACCGCGTCGCCGGGCGGCTCGATGCGCGAGATCTCGTGGGAGGTGCGAAAGCCGTCGAAGAAGTGCAGCACCGGCACCCGCGATTCGAGCGCCACGGCGTGGCTGATGAGCGCGAGGTCGGCCACCTCCTGCACGGAGCCGGCGCAGAACATGGCAAAGCCCGTGCCGCGACAGGCCATGACATCGCTGTGGTCGCCGAAGATCGACAGCGCATGGGTGGCCACGGTCCGGGCGGCGACGTGGAACACCGTCGGCAGCAATTCGCCGGCGATCTTGTACATGTTCGGGATCATGAGCAGCAGGCCCTGCGACGAGGTGAACGTCGTCGCCAGCGCGCCGCGCTGCAGGGCGCCGTGCACGGTGCCGGCCGCCCCGGCCTCGCTCTGCATCTCGATCACCTGCGGGACGGCGCCCCAGAGGTTCGCCCGCTCGTTGGCCGACCAGCTGTCGGCCAGCTCCCCCATCGGCGAGGACGGGGTGATGGGATAGATGGCGATGACCTCGCTCAGCCTGTGGGCGACCGTTGCGCAGGCGGTGTTGCCGTCGATCGTGATCATCGCTGTCTTGCCGGGTCCTCGTGCGTGAGGCCACCGATTGTCGCATGGCCCCCGCCGCCCGTGGGCGTACGGGAATCTACGGCATCAACGATGGGCCGGATCGGATATAACATGCCGCCTCGACCTGGCCGCAGCAGCCGAAGGAGGAGCCGGAGTGCCTTTCGTCGTCACCGAGAACTGCATCAATTGCAAGCACACCAGCTGCGCCGAGGTCTGCCCCGCGGATTGCTTCCACGAGGGACCGAATTTCCTGGTGATCGACCCGGAAGCGTGCATCGACTGCATCTTCTGCGTGCCGGCCTGCCCGGTCGGGGCCATCATGGAGGAGCGCGACGTGCCGGCCGACCAGAAGGCGTTCGTGCGCCTGAACGCCGAACTCGCCGTCGTCTGGCCGAAGATTACCGCGCGCCGTGCGCCACCGCCCGACGCGGAGGAGTGGGACGGCCTGCCCGGCAAGCTGAAACTGCTGGAGCGCTAGGGGCGGGCGAACGCCCTCACCGGTCGGTCGGGAAGTCGCGTCGTTCGAGCAGCCGGCCGCTCTCGTCGAAGGCCTCCCAGAGGCCCTCGCGCCGGCGGCCACAGTACCGGCCGCGACTCTGCAGTTGCCCGTTCGGGTAGAAGTATTCCCACAGGCCGTCGAAGCGGCCTTCGCAGTAGTGCCCGCGCTCGGCAGGCCTGCCGTTCTCGTAGAACTGCTCGTAGGGCCCGTCGCGTTCGCCGTCATGGTAGGTGACGCGATCGTACAGGCGCCCGCTCTCGTAGTAGCGCTCGAACAGGCCTTCCGGGCGGCCGTCCACCGAGGCGCCCTTCACCCAGGGACGGCCATTCTCGTAATACAGGATCCACGGTCCGTGGCGTTCCCCGTTCCGGAACGAGCCCTTGAAGGACAGGTGCCCGTTCTCGTGATAGAACTCCCACGGGCCTTCCTGCTTGCCGTGCACGTACTCGCCGCGGAATTCGCGCTGGCCGCTGCTGTAGTACCACTCGGCCAGGCCGCTCGGCCGCCGGGTGCGGTTCAGGAAACCTTTCACGGCCATGATGAGGTTGATCATGAGCGCGGCTCCGGTCTACTCCCGGTGCAGCATCCCGTCCCGGTAGACGCCCTTCTGCTCGAGGCGGCCATCGGCGGTATACAGCTCATAAGGGCCTTCCGGCGCGCCGTTGCGGCACTGGCCGCGGGCGCGCAACTGGCCGTTGTCGTAGTAGGCCTCGAACGGGCCTTCCTGCTGGCCGTTCTCGTAGCTCTCGCTGGCCTTGAGCTGACCGTTCGGGTGGTAGGTCTCCAGCGTGCCGGCGGGTTGGCCGTCCTGGTAGGTCGCCCGTTCCTTCAGCGTTCCGCTGTCGTAGAACTGCTCCCAGGCACCCGTCCGCTGCCCGGCCTCGAAGCTACCACGTGAATCCGGCTGGCCATTGGCGAAATACGACTCGTACGGCCCGTCGCGCCGGTCGTCCCGATGTGTGCCACGGGAGCGTAGCTGACCATTGGGGTGGAAGACCTCGAAGGGCCCCTGGCGCTGGCCCTGGATGAAACTGCCGCGGGAACGCAACTGGCCGTTGTCGTGGACCATCTCCCAGGGACCTTCCTGACGCCCTTCCTGCCATGCCTGTCTCTCGAGCATCTTGCCGTTGCGGTGAAACCACTCCTGCAGACCGTCCATCTGGCCACTCTTGTAGCATCCGCGAAACTCGACCTGACCGTTGTCGTAGTACGACTCGTAAGGACCTTCCTTCTGTCCATCCTTGTTGGTTCCACGCACCCGCAGGCGACCATCCTCGTCGCGCATCTCGTAGGGACCATCTTCGGGAATGTCGTCGGCCGACGACCGGAACCAGTCGAGAATCTTCACCGTCGTTTCCTGCCCGGGCCAGCTGCTGCTACAGGCGCCGGCAGAGAGCCCGAAAAATGCCGGCGCAGCGATCGTGGATGAATCATAATCATGCGTGACGCAGTCGCCAACGCTGCGTGTTGCTAGGTAAAAGTACCTATTCGTCCACCGCCATTACCGTATACAAATAGCAGGTGGGGAATGGGAACTTATGCCACGTCTGCTCTTGGGTCCCGGCCCGGAGTGACAGTTTTCATACCAGTCGTTAACAAATCTGCGCTCTCGTGACCGTCTTAGAGGAGCCCCGAAATGAGCACAAAAGCCGTCAGTAATACCGGCAGCTCTAATCTGGCGATGTGGATGCTGAACAAGAAGAACTGGTTCGCCCAGTTCCTCATCGTCGCCGCGATTAGTGTCGTCGGGTTGGTTTATCTGGGTCAGCAGACCTACAGTGGCGCACCGCCACTCGTCGATTTCGTGTCGTCCACCGGCGAGGTGGTCGCTTCGGAGGCGACGATCAAGCGTGGCAAGGAAGTCTTCCACCTTCGCGGGCTCATGGGCTACGGCTCGTTCTGGGGCGACGGCGCAGATCGCGGTCCGGACTTCACCGCCGATGCGTTGCATCGCACGGTCGTGGCCATGCGCGAGTTCTACACGGAAGAACTCAAGGCGCGCAACGGCACCGAGACGCTGACGGCCTTCGAGACCGACGCCATCGGGCAACGTGTCATTCGTGAGCTGCACACCAACACGTATGACGAAGCCGCCGGTCGCATCGTTCTGACCGAGGGGCAGATCTACGCCCTGGGCGAGTTGAACAAGCACTACACGCGCATGTTCACCGACCCGACCTACAAGGACCGGATGGATCCGGTGAACCAGGTCTCCGGCGAAGACAACCTTCGCGCCGTGTCCGCCTTCTTCTTCTGGGGCGGCTGGGTTGCGGCGGCGAACCGCCCGGGTGAGGAGTACAGCTACACGCACAACTGGCCGTACGACCCCGAGGCGGGCAACTACGCCACGACGGCGACGTTCGTCTGGACCTTCATCTCCATCTTCGCGCTGTGGATCGGCATCATGGTGGTGCTGTACGTCTACGGCCAGATGAAGCTGCAGCCGGTCGACCTGTTCGACACGCAGAGCGGCAACGGCCACTCGCTGACGACCTCCGACCTCGAGAACGGCTACGTGCGGCCCACGCAGCGGTCCACGTACAAGTTCTTCGCACTGGCGGTCATCGTGTTCGGCCTGCAGGTACTGGCGGGCATCATCAGCGCGACGGACTTCCTGCGTCCGTTCGGCATCAACCTCAACGAACTGGTGCCGTTCACGGTCTCGCGCAGCTACCACACGCTGCTGCAGATCTACTGGTTCTTCATGTGCTGGGTCGGTTACACGATCTTCTTCCTGCCCCGGCTCACGAAGGTCCCCTCCGGCCAGAAGTTCCTGATCAACCTGCTGTTCGTGGTTGCAGCAGTGGTCGCCGTCGGTGCGGTGGGCGGTATCTACACCGGCCAGCGCGGCTGGTTCGGTGACGACGAGCTGAGCTACTGGTTCGGCAGCCAGGGCTGGGAGTTCATCGAGCTCGGCCGCTTCTTCCAGTTGCTGCTGCTCGGTGGCTTCACGCTGTGGATCTACATCATCTACCGCGGCGTCAAGCCCTGGCTCACGATGAAGAACATCTGGTCCGTTCCCGCCTGGCTGCTCTGGGGCAGCGGCGTGATGGTCCTGTTCCTGTTCTTCAGCGTGCTGATGACCCCGTCCGACAACTTCGCCATCTCCGACTACTGGCGCTGGATGACGGTCCACATGTGGGTGGAGGTCACCTTCGAGGTGTTCACCACCGTCATCGTGGCCTACCTTCTGGTCCAGATGGGGCTGGTCACGCGCCTGATGGCAGAGCGGGTCATCTTCCTGGCCGTCATGCTCTTCTTCGTGACAGCGATCAACGGCATCTCGCACAACTTCTACTGGATCGCCAAGCCGACCGGCATCATCGCGGTGGGCAGCGTGTTCTCCACCCTCCAGGTGTTGCCGCTGCTGCTGCTGACGCTGGATGCCTGGCAGATGCGCCAGGAAGGCGGGCGTGCCAACGAGCTTCGCGTCCAGGGCAAGCAGGCGCACGTCATGGAAGGCGTGTGGGTGTTCATCCTCGGCGTGAACTTCTGGAACGTGTTCGGTGCCGGCGTGTTCGGTTCGCTGATCACGCTGCCGCTCGTGAACTACTACGAGCACGCCACCTACATGACCCTGAACCACGCCCATGCGGCAATGTTCGGTGTGAAGGGTAACGTGGCGCTGGCTGGCCTGCTGTTCTGCTGCCAGCACCTGTTCCAGAAGTCGGCCTGGAACGACAAGCTGGTGAGCACGTCGTTCTGGTCGCTCAACATCGGCGTCGGCCTGATGATGTTCCTCGACCTGTTCCCGGTCGGTGTCTATCAGATCTGGCTGGTGCTGACCGAGGGCTTCTGGTACGCACGTTCGACGGAAGTCATCACCGGGCCGGTGTTCGTCACCCTGACGTACCTGCGCATGATCGGTGGTGCACTCTTCGTCCTCGGTGGCCTGCTGCCGCTGATCTGGTTCGTCCTCTCCCGCGGCAACCGCCTGCAGAAGGAGGCCGAAGTGGGTACCGACGAGTGGGCCCAGTACCAGAAGGAGTACGGCAAGGAGGCCGGTCGCGAGTGGGCTACCCAGGAGGAGCCGCGCGTCTGAGGCTGCCAGCACGAGCTGGTACTCTCTCGAGTACGTAACGACAAGGGCCCCGCCGGTTTATTCAACGCTGTTGAATAGGCCGTCGGGGCCCGACTTTTTCCGCCGGGATGGATGATGACGCAGTAGCCGGATGCCCTGTCGGCGAGGGGCGCTTCGTCAGGATCACCCGGGTGCGGTAGGATGCGCGGCGTTCGACCGCGGTTCGAAGCAGGCAGGAGTCGACATGCGCACGCGCCTGAAGCAACTGAATGGCTGGCACAAGTTCTGGCTGATGTTTGCGGGAGTTTTCCTCGCCTCGACGATCGCCGTCATCGTCGCCGCCTGGCCGAATGCCGACCCGGCGGTCGTGGCCGATGTGCGCTCAGCCGAATGCGGTGCCTGGCTGGCCTACGCCGAGGGGCAGTTCCCGGACATCATTCCGCAGGCCTCGGCACCGTGCCGTGCACTGCGGCTGTTCGTGCTCGATTCGGGTGTCCAAGTGCGGTCCGAGGCTGATTACCGCAGCTACCTGACCCGCCAGGGCATTCTCACGACCCTGGAGTTCCTGGCCGTGTGGGCGGGTTTCATGGTGGCCGTGTACGCCGTTGGCTGGTCGACCAGCCGGATCACCGGCAAGTTCCTGGAGATGCGCTCGCGGCGCATCAACGGTTGACGGTCGGCGGGCTTTCCGGGAGACGCGGCCGTGCCGGCGCCAGGCTGACCGCGAGGTCCACATGATCTTCGCCATCATCATCGGTTTCTTCACGGGCGCCTTCATCGCCTACCACCTGTCGCGGCGTCTCGTCGCGAACCTGTCGCAGCGCATGGCCCGCGATGACCACCAGCGCCGCTACATGCGCTCCGTCGCCGTCATCTTCGGAGCCGTCTCGCTGGCTCCCTCGATCTTCTTCACCGTGATGGCGGCCGCGGTGGTGAACTCGGATCGTGCGGCGGCGACCTTCGAGCGGCTCGGACTCACCGGGGCCATCACGCCCGCGATGCTCTCCGTGGCGCTGATGGTCGTGATCACCATCATCGTGTCCGCCACGGCGGTGGCCGGCGCCCTGTTCGGATATCTCGCGGCACGCAAGTGACCGAGGTCGAGCGTGTGCGCTCCGCCGGCCTGTCGCCGCCATCGTCGGGCGGAGGGACCGCGTGACCGTCGCCGCGCTGGCAAGTCGCCTGGCGCTTCTCCTCGTCGCAGGCGTCGCGCTCGTCTCCGGCATGGCCATCGGCCTCGCGCGCCTCGGCGTGGACCTGCCGGCGGCAGCCTCCCATGCAGCCGACCATGGCGTCCTGATGATCGCCGCCTTCTTCGCCACGGTGATCGGCATCGAACGCGCCGTCGCCCACGGCAGCGGCGGAGCGCTCCTCGCTCCGGCCGGCGCGGCCGCCGGTGGGCTGGCGCTGCTCTGGCGTCTGCCGGAGCCTGCTGCCCAGGGGCTGTTCGCTGTCGGTGCGGCGGTGTTCCTGGCGGTCAGTGTCATGATCCTGCGGCGCCACGTGGCGTTGCACTCGATGACGCTGGCGATCGCCGCCGGTGCGCTGCTGGCCGGCCACGGGGTCTGGCTGGCGGGTGGCAGCATCGACGCCGCGCTGCCGTGGTGGCTTGCTTTCCTGGTCCTGACCATCGCCGGTGAGCGGCTCGAACTCACCCGCGTACTGCCGCCGGCGCCAGGCGCCCGCGCCAGCTTTGGCGTGATTCTGGCCGCTCTCCTCGTCGCGGCGGCCGCCGCCAGCCTGCGGTATCCGGGTGGAGCGGCCGCGTTCGGCTGGGCACTGGCTGCCCTGGCGCTCTGGCTGCTGCGCTTCGATGTCGCCCGACGCACGGTGCGCCAGCAGGGCCTCACCCGTTACATCGCTACCTGCCTGCTCGTCGGGTATGGCTGGCTGGCGCTGGCTGGCGGGCTCGGCGCAGCCGGCGCCCTGGAGCCCGGCGCACCCCTGCGGGATACGGCGTTGCATGCCTTCACGCTCGGCTTCGTCGTATCGATGGTGTTCGGCCATGCGCCCGTCATCGTGCCGGCGCTCACCGGGGCACGCGTGGCGTACACGCCGCTCCTGTACCTGCCGCTGGCGGTGCTCCACGGCACCGTGGCGTGGCGGGCCGGGGGCAACCTGCTGGCGGATCCGGCCATGATGCGCGCCGGCGCGGTCGGCAATGCCGTGGCCATCGCGCTCTTCGCCGTGACGATGGTGACGGCGCTGTGGCGTGGCCGTGCCAGCTCCATACGCGACTGAGCCGGCGTCGAGGGTGTCGAAGCCGCCGGCCGGGCTGCTAGGATGCGCGGCCATGAGCCGCCCGCCGATCGACGTGCCGGAGCCGCTGCGGGCGGGAGCGGCCGCCGTGCTCGCGGTGCTGGATGGTACGCCCGCACTCGCACCCGAGCGCCGCGAGCAGTGGCTGCGCGTGGCCGCCTGCAGCGGCTATGCGGCCGGGACGCTGGTTCGCCATGCCGGGTTCTTCGCCGGCCTGCCCGCCGATGAGCCGTTCGTGCAGCCGGCCACCGATGGCGAGATCGCGCGTCGCGTGGCAGCCGCGGCACCGGCCGGCATCCCCGAGGCGGATTTCTGCCGGCAGTTGCGCCTCGTGCGCCATCGCGAGCTGTTGCGGATCCTGTGGCGCGAGGTCAATGGCGCCGCGACCGTTCCCGAGTCCCTGCGCGACCTGTCCGCTCTCGCCGACAGCGCCATCAACGCGGCCCTGGCATGGGCGAGGCAGTCGCTCGGCGAGCGTCACGGCACGCCCCGGCTCGAGGACGGCACCGCCTGTGGTCTCGGCATCCTCGGCATGGGCAAGCTCGGCGGTCAGGAGCTGAATTTCTCCTCCGACGTCGACCTGGTGTTCGTGTTCTCAGACACGGGCGTGACCAGCGGCCCCCGCGTGGTCAGCAACGAGGAATATTTCCGCGCCCTGGGGCAGAAGCTCGTCGCGCTGCTGGGCCAGCAGACGGCCGAAGGCTTCGTCTACCGCGTGGACGTGCGCCTGCGCCCCTTCGGCGCCAGCGGCCCGCTCGCGGTGAGCCTGCCGGGACTCGAGAACTACCTGATGCAGCACGGGCGCGACTGGGAACGCTACGCCTACGTCAAGGCCCGGGTCGTGAACGACTGGATCGATGCCGACTACTTCTACCGCGACGTGGTGCGTCCGTTCGTGTACCGCCGCTATCTGGATTACGGCGTGTTCGCCTCGCTGCGCGACATGAAGGCCATGATCGAGGCCGAGGTGCAGCGGCGCGAGTATCAGGACAACGTGAAGCTCGGGCCTGGAGGGATTCGGGAAATCGAGTTCATCGTCCAGTCCTTCCAGCTCGTGCGGGGTGGCAGCATCGCCGACCTGCGCGGCCGCGAGATCCTGCGCGTGCTGCCGGCACTCGCCCGCCACGGTTGCCTGTCCACGCAGGCGGTGGCCGAGCTGACGCAGGCCTATCTGTTCCTGCGCCGGGTGGAGAATGCCATCCAGGCGCTGCAGGACCAGCAGACGCACATGATCCCGACCGATCCGCTCGACCGCGCGCGCGTGGCGCTGGCGCTCGGATTTTCCTCCTGGGAGCCGGTCGAGGCCGAACTCGGGCGTCACCGCGAGACGGTGAGCCGGCACTTCCAGGATGTGGTCTTCCGGGGCGAGGCGCCATCCGGGAAGCCGGCCGTGAGTCGCCTGCGCGCCGTGTGGCAGGAGGAGACCACGCGCGAGGCCGCCGTGGAGCTCCTGCGCGAGGCCGGATTCGGCGACCCGCCAGCCGTGCTCGAACGGCTGCGGCAGCTGCGGGCGGCTGGCCCCCTGCAGCGGCTCGACGAGATCGGCCGCCAGCGGCTCGATGCCCTGGTTCCGGCGGTGCTGGAGATTGCCGCCGGTCAGCGCGACCCGCTGCTGGCGCTGCAGGGCGTGGCGCAGGTCATCGAGGCCATCGGCAGGCGGTCGGCCTATTTCGCGCTCCTCAACGAGAACCCGGCAGCGCGCGAGCGCCTGGTCGGGTTGTGCGCCACGAGCGACTTCCTGGCACGCCAGGTGGCCGCCCACCCGCTGCTCCTTGATGAGCTGCTCGACCAGCGCCTGTTCAGCGCGGCGCCGACCCGCGAGGAGCTGGCGGAGGAGCTCGAGCGGCGCATGTCGGGCGTGGATCGCGAGGACCAGGAGCGCTGGCTCGAGGCGCTGCGCAACTTCCAGCAGGCGGCCATGTTCCGTGTCGCCGTGGCCGACCTCTCCGGCGTCCTGCCATTGATGAAGGTCAGCGACCGGCTCACCGAGATCGCCGAAATGGTGCTCGATCGGGCAGCCGACCAGGCCTGGCACGAACTGGCCACCCGTCACGGGCAGCCCCGCTGCGTCGTCGAAGGTGTTGCTCGTCACGCGCGCTTCGGCATCGTCGCCTACGGCAAGCTCGGCGGTCTCGAGCTCGGCTACGGTTCCGACCTCGATCTCGTGTTCCTGCACGACTCCACCGGCGAAGCGCAGCACACCGACGGCGAGCGGCCGCTCGAGAACGCGGTGTTCTTCGCCCGCCTGGCGCGGCGCATCATCACCATCGCCACCACGATCACGCCGGCCGGACAACTCTACGAAGTCGATACGCGGCTGCAGCCCGAGGGCCGCAAGGGTCTGCTGGTCTCGAGCCTCGCGGCGTTCGAGGCCTATCAGCGCGACGGGGCGTGGACATGGGAGCACCAGGCCCTGCTGCGCAGCCGGGCGATCGCCGGCAGCCCGGCCGTGCGCGAAGCCTTCGAGGACGTGCGCCGGCGCATCCTCACCGGCCATGTCCGCAGGGACGCATTGCGCACCGACGTGCTGGCGATGCGCGAGCGCATGCTCGGCGAACTGGCGAAGGGCACGCCGCAGGCGTTCCACATCAAGCACGACCCGGGCGGCATCACCGACATCGAGTTCATCGTGCAGTACCTGGTGCTGCGCGAGGCGTACCGTCACCCGGAGCTGGTGCGCTGGTCGGACAACATCCGCCAGCTCGAGGCGCTCGCCGCCGCCGGGGTGATCACTGCGGCCACCGCGGCCATGCTGACCGACACCTATCGCGTCTGCCGCCAGCGCCTGCACCGCCTGGCGCTGGCCGGTCAGCCCGCCTTCATGCCGCGGGAGGAGGCGGCCGACTCGATCGCCGCCGTGCGGGCTACCTGGGACGAGGTCTTCGGCACCGCGCCAGCCGCCGGCGCGCCCGGCTGAGAGCACCCGAGCATTCCTCCGTATAATCCACCGCCACCGTCACTACGGAGCCGTCTCGTGCCCAAGCAGGCCGCCAGCCAGGAACCGCTCATCCAGCCCAACGCCGAGAATCTCTACCACGTCACCCGTGCCGACCTGCCGCTGTCGTGTCCCATGCCCGGCATGTACCTGTGGAACTCGCACCCGCGGGTCTACCTCCCGGTGGAAGCGACCGGCACGGCAAAGTGCCCCTACTGCGGTGCTACCTACAAGCTGATGCGTTGACGCTCGTCGCCCACATCAATCTGGCGCGTGGCTTCCGTGGCGGTGAGCGGCAGACGGAACTGCTCGTGCGTGGCCTGGCCGGAGCCGGGTGGCGCCAGCGGGCGGTGGTGCGCCAGGGCGAACCGCTCGCTGCGCGGCTCGCCGGGATTCCGGGCCTCGAGATTGCCGGCGTGGCGGGAGGCATCCTGCAGGCCGTGCGCGCGCTGCGCGGGGCCGATCTGGTGCACGTCCACGAGGCGCGGGCGCTGCAGGCTGCCTGGCTCAACGCCATCACCGGCGGTGCGCCCTACCTGGTCACGCGCCGCGTGCAGCAGGGCCCGTCGCACCACTGGCTGAACCGGGTCATGTACCGGCGTGCCGCCCGCCTGGTCGTGCTGTCGCAGGCAATCGGCGCGGCGCTGCGTGCGCTCGATCCCGGCCTGTCATGGGTGGTCATACCGAGCGCGAGTGCCGGCCTGCCGGTCGATCGCGAGCGCTCAGCGGCCATCCGCGCGCGTTTCGGGGCCGGGTTCCTCGTCGGCCACATCGGCGCCCTGGTGGATGCCCACAAGGGCCAGCGGCAGATCATCGACGTCGCGCGCGACCTGCAACGCCGTGCTCCGGACGCGGGTTTCGTGCTGGTCGGCTCGGGCCGGGACGAAGCGGCGCTGCGCGAGGCTGCTGCGGGCCTCGGCAACCTGCACTTCGCCGGCGAGGTGAGCGACGTCGGCAGCTATCTGGCTGCCTTCGATGTCTTTCTCTATCCTTCCCGTCACGAGGGACTGGGATCGGTACTGCTCGATGCCATGGCCTGCGGCCTGCCGGTGGTCGCCACGGGAGTCGGCGGCATTCCGGAGATCGTGCCGGATGGTGAAGCCGGCTTCCTGTGCGAGCCCGGCGACATCGCGGCGCTGGCCGCGGCGATCCTCGCCCTGCACGGGGACCGGGATCTGTGCCGTCGCATCGGCGCCGCCAACCGCGAGCGGTCCCGGTCGTACACGCCGCAGGCCATGACGCAACGGTATCTCGACATCTACCGGGAGCTGCTCCCGGCGGGCATCACGGTGGGCAACACATGATCATCGTCACCGGCGGCGCCGGGTTCATCGGCGCGAACATCGTGCAGCGGCTGAACACCGCCGGCATCAGCGACATCCTCGTGGTCGACGATCTCGCCGACGGCCACAAGGCCATGAATCTGGCCGGCTGCCAGATCGCCGACTACATGGACCACGAGGATTTCCTGCGCCGCATCGTCGCGCGCAAGGACCTCGGCCCGAAGATCCTCGGTGTTCTGCACCAGGGCGCCTGCACCGTCACCACCGAGTGGGACGGGCGGCTGATGATGCGGCTCAACTACGAGTTCTCGCGGCACCTGCTGCACTACTGCCTCGACCGGCGCATTCCGTTCATCTATGCGTCCTCGGCTTCGGTCTACGGCGCTGGTCGTGAATTCCGCGTCGCGCCGGAGTGCGAGCGGCCGATCAACGTCTATGCCTGGTCGAAGCTCGTCTTCGATCAGCACGTGCGCCGCCTGATGGGCAGCGCAGGCTCGCAGGTGGTCGGGTTGCGGTACTTCAACGTCTACGGGCCGGGCGAGGCGCACAAGGGAGCCATGGCGAGCGTCGTCTGGCACTTCCACAATCAGCTGCGGCAGGGCGAGGAGGTGCGTCTCTTCGACGGCAGCGACGGGTATGGCCCCGGCGAGCAGCTGCGCGATTTCGTGCACGTCGACGACGTGGCGAGCGTCAATCTCTGGTTCCTCGAACACGGTGGGCGGCGCGGCATCTTCAATCTCGGTACCGGCCAGGCGCGCAGCTTCAACGACGTGGCCCGTGCGGTGATCGGCTGGCACGGCCGCGGCCGCATCCGCTACGTGCCCTTCCCGACGACCCTGGCCGGCAGTTACCAGAGCTACACGCAGGCGGATCTCGCCACCCTGCGCCTGGCCGGCTACCAGGACGGCTTCATCGACATCGAGGAAGGCGTACGCGCTTACCTCGACGTGCTGAAGACCCAGGGCCGCTGAGTCAGCCCTGGGCGGCGCAAACAGCCATGCCCGGGAAGCTGCTTGTCGTCGGCCCGGCCTGGGTGGGCGACATGGTGATGGCGCAGTCGCTGTTCCGGCTGCTGCGCGAGGGCGATCCCGGTCTCCTCATCGACGTCGTCGCCCCGCCCTGGTCGCTGCCGCTGGTGGCACGCATGCCCGAGGTGCGCCGTGGAATAGCGCTCGCCGCCGGCCACGGCGAGCTGGCGCTCGCCACGCGCTGGCGGCTCGGCCGCTCGCTGCGCGAGGAGCGCTACGACCGGGCCATCGTGCTGCCGCGCTCGTTCAAGTCGGCGCTGGTGCCGTTCGCCGCCCGCATTCCGGTCAGGACCGGCTTTCGCACCGAGATGCGCGCGCTGCTGCTCAACGATGCGCGGGAACTCGATCGTGCGCGGCTCGACCAGACGGTCAAGCGCCTGCTCGTGCTCGGACTGGGGCCCGGTGAACCGCTGCCGGAGCCGCCACCCCCCCGACTCGTGGCCGACCCGGCCAATCGCGCGGCGCTGCTCGCGCGCCACGGGCTCGGGGCGGGACCGGTCGTGGCACTCCTGCCCGGCGCGGCCTATGGCCCGGCCAAGCAATGGCCTCCCGCGCATTTCGGCGAGCTCGCCCGTGCGCTCGTCGCGCGTGGCGTGGAGTGCTGGGTGATCGGTTCGGCCGGCGAACGCCCGCTCGGCGAGGAGATCGCGCGCTGCGCCGGGTCCGGGGTGCACAACCTCTGCGGGACGACGAGCCTCGCGGACACGGTCGACCTGCTGTCGGGGGTGCGCGCGGCAGTCACCAACGACTCCGGGCTGATGCATGTGGCCGCCGCCGCCGGCGCGCACGTGGTGGCAATCTACGGTTCGAGCTCACCCAGCTACACGCCGCCGCTCACGGCGCGGCGTACCGTGCATTACCTCGCGCTCGAGTGCAGCCCGTGCTTCGAGCGGCAGTGCCCGCTCGGCCACCTGCGCTGCCTGCGGGAGATCACGCCGGACCAGGTGCTCGCCACGCTGCCGACGGAGACTGCTGCCGACAGCGCCTGAATCGCCGGCTGCGGCGACCCGGCTGGGACGCTGCTTCGGGCGGCGGCTAGTGCGTGCGCCGTTGCGGCATGACGGCCGCGGCGAGGAACAACGCCGCCAATGCGAGTAGCAGCGCGAGCATCGTGCCGGGGTAGTCCCACGGCCGCAGCCAGACTTCCTCGTACCAGCCGTACTTCGGGAAGACTTCGCCGAAGGGAATCCAGAGGATGGCCTTGGTCGGGATCGCATAGCGGATGCCGGCCATCACGCGGGTGAACTTCAACAGCCGCCAGACGAGGTACAGGCCCCACGCCGCCAACCCGCCGGTCACGGCGTAGCCCGCCGGGCTGTGGTACCCGATGAAGCGCGGGTCGGCGAGGAACAGCGAGGCGCCATAGCAGAACCAGGTCACGTAGACGGTCTCTGCGAAGGTGATGCGGCAGAAGTTGCGTCCCTGGCCCGGCGCCTGGGCACCGAGCCCGAGCCGCAGTCGTCGCTGCAGCCACAGGAAGGCGTTGCAGCGCGTGTCGCGGTTCAGCGCGAAGAAGAGCAGCGTCACCAGGCAGATGCCGACGGAGCCCTGGATGAAGAGCAGGTTCGCCGGCCAGCGGGCCCCGGCGGTCAGGGCCTGCATGGGCAGGCCGAGCGACCACTCGTTGAACCGGAAGGCATAAGCGGCCCAGCCGGTCCACAGCAGCAGCCCGCTCGCGAAGCCGATCAGCGTGCCGGCGACTTCCGTGTTGCGCCGGATGCCATGGACGAGCAGCCCCAGCGCGACGATCCCGATCGGCAGGTAGACCAGTGCCGGCGCCGTGGTGCGTGCCGTCTCGCGGGCCACCATGGACAGCGCATGGGTCAGGGGCAGCGCGAGGAATACCGCGAACAGCGCCGCCAGCCCGACCAGCGGCGGCCGGTGCAGACGTGTCGCGAACCAGCCGCCTGCCTGGGGCGGCTCGTGCCCTGGTCGGGGCGGATCGTTCATGCGCGCATCGCCTCGCCGTCGTGGCCTGTGCCGATCATAGGCCAGCGTACCGGTTCAGCGACAGGCGCCTGCGCGAAGCGCCTGCTCCACCTTCTCGATTACCGCCTGGGGCTGGATCAGGTCCATCGCGGCTGGATCGCGGACGCGCTGGCCCCAGCGCAGCTCGCCGACCGGCACGCCGAACTCGCGCTGCACCGCCTCGGGATACCGGTCGACGACGAGATCCTGGCTGAGGTAGGGGCCGGTGCGCCGGCGGTTGGACGTTGCGTACAGGCCCACCACCGGCGTGCCGACCGCGGTCGCCATGTGCACGGGACCCGAGTCCGGCGCGACCAGCACGTCGGCGCGCTCGAGCAGAGCGAGCAACTGCTTGAGCGTGGTGCGGCCAATGAGGTTCGCAACCGGGCGGCGCACGGCCGCGGAGATCTCCACGCCGTAGCGCTGCTCGAGCGGCGTCGGTCCGCCGGTGAGCAGCACGCGGGCGCCACGGCATTCCTGCAGGTGGTCGATCACCGTGGCGTAGTGGCCCGGGCTCCAGTTGCGGAAGTTGCGCCAGCGCTGGCTGCTGCACGGGCTGACGACGACCACCGGTCCGTCGCCGTCGCCGTGTTCCGCGGCGAAGGCACGGTCGGCATCGGCGAGCGGGATGTCCCAGCGCAGGACACGTTCGCCGATGCCGAGGTGCTCGAGAAAGCCGAACAGCCCGTCCATGACATGGCAGTCGGGACGTGGGGTGATCTGCTCGTTGGTGAACAGCCACTGGTAATCCCGCGCACGATCGCGATCGAAGCCGATGCGTCGCGCGGCATCGATCGTGCGGCTGGCGAGGTTGGCGCGCATCGAGGCATGCATGTGGAGCAACAGCGGGAAGCGACGACCGCGCAACTGCCGGTGCAGTGCGCGCAGCCCGCCCCACGGCCCGGCCTTGTCGAAGGTGATACACTCGATGCCGTCCACGCCCTGCATCAGGCCATGCTCGGTGCGGCCGATGATCCAGGTGATCCGCGTGGCGGGCCAGGCATGCTGGAGCGTGCGCAGAACGGGCAACGTGTGGCAGCAGTCGCCGATGGCCGAGAGCCGAATGACGCAGACCGATTCCGGCGCCTGCCCGGATGAGAATGCCATGCTGTCGGTGGAATGCGTAACGCGGGCCGGGGAGAGCGTCATCCTATACGATGCCTCCCTGATCAACCACGTGCGTGAGGCGTGGTTCGAGCCGGCGACCTGGACGGCAGCGACACTCGCCCCGCGTGCCGCGGCCGGTCGTGGCGCGACACTGTTCGTCGAGTGCGAGGGCCAGCACTGGGTCCTGCGTCACTACTACCGCGGTGGCGCTGTCGCGCGCCTGGTCACCGACCGCTACGCCTGGGCGGGCGAGAAGCGCACGCGCTCCTTCGCGGAATGGCGGCTGCTCGCGCGCCTGCGTGCCGCGGGCCTGCCGGTGCCGCGGCCGGTGGCCGCACGCTACCGGCGTCACGCGCTGACCTACACGGCGGATCTCATCACCGCGCGCATCCCCGATGTCGTGCCCCTGTCGGTGCGCATGGCGCGCGGTGTGGTGGATGAAGCCACCTGGCAGCGAATCGGTGCCTGCATCGCGCGCTTTCATGCCGCCGGCGTGTGCCACGCCGACCTCAACGCGCACAACGTGCAGGTCGACGGCGCCGGCGGGATATACCTCCTCGACTTCGATCGCGGCCGCATCATGCCTGGCGATGGTCCCTGGCGAGCGCGCAACCTGCAGCGACTGCAGCGCTCGCTGCACAAGGTGGCCGGGAACCTCGCCGCCGGCGCCTGGCCCGCGTTGCTGGCCGGGTACGCCGCGCATCAGCCGCTGCCGTAGGGGTCAGGGTAGTCCGGCCCCCGGCCCTTGAAGCGCCGGTGGATCCAGTAGTACTCCTCGGGCGCCTCGCGGATCCAGCGCTCCAGGATGGCGTTGACGCGCAGCGCATCGGCGGCCGGATCGGCACTCGGGAAGTCCGCCAGCGCCGGCTCGAAGCGCATGGTGTAGCCGCGCCCGCCGGGGAGCCGGTGCGCGACGAAGGGCACCACCGGCGCCTTGCCGATGCGTGCGATGTGGGTGAGTGCCGCGTTGGTCATGGCCGGTTCGCCGAAGAACGGCACGAGCACGCTGTACTGGCGGCGATAGCTCTGGTCGGCCGCGTACCAGACCGACACGCCGCGGGCGAGGCAGCGGATCATGGCCCGCATGCTCTCCTTGGGGATCAGCGTGGGCGTGATCCGCAGGCGGGCGCGCCGCAGCAGCGCATCGGCCATCGGGTTGCGGTTCGCACGATACATGCCGGCGATCTGCGGGTGGTCGAGGGCCACGCGCCGGCCGGCGAACTCGATGGGGGCAAGGTGGGCGCTGAGCAGGATGGCACCGCGGCCGTCGCGCGTGGCCTCGTGCAGGTGCTCGAGGCCTTCGAGGTGCGTGAGTCGTCTCACCCTGGCGTCGCTCGCCCACCAGGTCAGGCCGATCTCCACCACCTGCGTGCCGAGCGAGGCGAAATGGCGACGCAGCAGGCGCCCGCGCGCCTTGTCGTCGAGTTCCGGAAAGCACAGCCGCAGGTTGGCCGCCGCGACCGCCCGGCGCGAGGGCAGCGCCACCCAGGCGAGCGCACCGAACCCGCGGCCGGCGAGCCGCAGGACCGGGTAGGGGAGCAGGACCAGCAGCCGCAACAGGCCCATGGCGAGCCACAGCGGCCAGTAGCGGGGCTGCCAGTACTGCAGCAGCGAGTCGTCGTGGCGGGGATCGGTGTTCATGCGGCGAGGCAACATGCTAGGGGGCTGGGCGCGGCGACGAAAGGGGTGGCCTGGCCAGGGGTTGAAATCCGGGGGCCGACCCCGACTAAATAGGCGCCCTTTCCACAACGGAGGCTCGACGTGAAACGGATCTTCCTGCTGGTCGTGACCAACATCGCCGTGCTGGCGGTCCTGTCCGTGGTGGCACGGATCCTCGGTGTCGACCGGGTCCTCGACCAGCAGGGTGGCATCGATTTCTCGAGCCTGCTGGCCTTCTGCGCGGTGTTCGGCTTCGGCGGCGCGCTGATTTCACTCGCCATGTCGAAGTGGATCGCCAAGCGCAGCACCGGCGCGCGCGTCATCACCCAGCCGGCCAATGCCACGGAGACTTGGCTGTACTCGACGGTGCAGCGCCAGGCGCAGCAGGCGGGCATCGGCATGCCGGAGGTGGCGATCTACGAGTCCCCTGACCTGAACGCCTTCGCCACCGGCGCCCGGCGCGACAGCGCACTCGTCGCCGTCAGCACCGGGCTGCTGCAGCGCATGGACCGGCACGAGGTGGAGGCCGTGCTCGGCCACGAGATCTCCCACGTCGCCAATGGCGACATGGTCACGCTGACCCTGATCCAGGGCGTGGTCAACACGTTCGTGCTGTTTCTCTCGCGCATCATCGGCTACGTGGTGGATCGCGCGGTGTTCCGCTCCGAGCGCGACCATGGCCCGGGCTTCTTCATTACCAGCATGGTGGCCCAGATCGTCCTCGGCGTGCTGGCGAGCATGATCGTCGCCTGGTTCTCGCGCCAGCGCGAGTTCCGGGCCGACGCCGGCGGGGCGAGCCTCGCCGGTCGCGACGGCATGATCGCGGCGCTCGAGCGGCTGAAGACAGCCCACGAGCCGGCGGCGCTGCCGGACTCCATGAAGGCCTTCGGCATCGCCGGTGGCGGCGGGATCGCGCGGCTGTTCATGACCCACCCGCCGCTCGACGAGCGGATCACCGCGCTGCGCAGCTCGCGCGGGTCCTGAACGATGCGGTGAGCCGGTCGGGCGGCCGGGCGCCGTTCTATTCGGTGTCCGGGTTGCCGCGGTTGTCGGCGTCGCTGACCTCGCCGGACCGGTCCGGGCGGGTCTTGCTGTCGGCCGTTTCAGTCGCAAGCGCCAGCTGCCGTCCTGGCTGCGCTTCGGTGCCGATGTGGAACGCGGCGAACCCCGGCATCACGACCTGGTTGACGGCCATGCCGATGATGCGCCCCTCCACGGGTGCGTGGATCAGGTTCTGTTCGTTCGTGATCGGGTCGGTGACGTTGCCGAGGATGTCGCCCGGGCGCACCGTCTGGCCGAGCCGTACCACCGAGAAAAGCACCCCGCCATGGTCGGCTCGCACCCAGCGCGAGCGGTAATAGACCGGCTCCGGCTGCTTCAGCAGCGTCGCCTTGCGGATCATGCCGAGCGAGCGCAGGAGCCGGTTGATGCCGGCCACGCCCTGGTCGACCTGCTTCGGCTGCAACCGCAACGGTTCACCCGCCTCCAGGATCACTGCGGGGATGCCCGCGTCCGTAGCCGCGCGGCGCAGGGTGCCGGGCGAGGCCTCGCTGTTCAACACCAGCATGCCCCCGAAGCCGTGGGCGAGCTCGGCCACGCGCTCGATGCCGAGGTCGGCACGCACCTGCGGCAGGTTGGCGCGGTAGAAGGAGCCGGTGTGCAGGTCCACCAGCGCATCGCAGTGACGCACGATGCCCTCGAACAGCGAGTGGGCGATGCGTGCCGCCGAACTTCCCTGGGGATTGCCGGGGAAGAAGCGGTTGAGGTCGCGCCGGTCCGGCAGGTAGCGCGTGCCCCGCCGGAAGCCGTGGATGTTGACGATGGGAACGCCGATCACCGTGCCCGTCAGCGTGGCGGGGTCGAGGTCCTGGACCACGCGACGCACGATCTCGATGCCGTTGAGCTCGTCGCCGTGCACCGCGCCGGTGATGCAGAGCGTAGGCCCGGCCTTGTGGCCGTGCACGACCAGCACCGGGGTCTCGCTGCTCATGCCTTCGAAGATCCGGCTCGCCGACCACATCAGCCGTGTGCTGGTGCCGGCAGGGATCTCGCTGCCGAGAAGCTGCAGGGGCGGGTTGCCGGGGGCAGCATCCGCTTTGTCGGTGGCAGCAGCCGGGGCGGGAGCCACGGCTGCCGGTCGTGGTTCGGGCTCGCCGGAACCGGCGATGGCCGGTACCGGCACGCTCGCCTCGGTGTCGGCGGCCCCGGCCGGGGCGCTGCCCGTCTCGTTCGCAGCCGCCGCCGGGGGCTGCGGGGGTGCCGGCGGTTGCTCCGGCGCACACGCGGTGAGCCAGGCCATGGCGGCGAGCGGCACCGCGTGGCGGGCGGCACGCCACAGGCCCCGTGGCGACATCGGCGGGCGCGGGGGCCGTGGCAGCAAGGTCAGATTGACAGGCATGGTCGGGGAACAGCCGGTGTGCATGCCAACAGGTTAGCCGGGCGAAGCCGGCCCGCGCGAGAGACAGTAGCAGTTTTGTCAAGTTGCATGAAGGCGGGTTCGCCGGCGTGAATGGCGCAACGCGGTGCAGGCACGCGGGCTGCCGCCCCGGTGCAACTCGGAATTATGTGAATGAGTTCGCCAACGCCACGGCCGCGGCCCGCTAGTCTTGTCGGCGAGCAGGAGCGTACGGTCCGGCCGGGCCGGGTCTTGCTTGCTTTAGAGGGTCCGATTGGCTTATGTATCGCCCGTCAACGCGTTGCGGGTCTTCGATGTCGCTGCTGTCCAGAGTGCTGCTGGCCCTCGGGGTCGGTTTCATTTCCATTGGGCCTGGGCTGGCTCTGTCCAGCGAGGCGCTGCCGCGCCCGGCAGGCCTGGAACCGGAGATCGCCTTCTGGCGCCGCATCTTCGCGGAGTGCACGAGCGGGCAGGGGCTGATCCACGACAACCGCCACCTCGGCATCGTCTACGAGAAGCTCGACCTGTCGGCGGACGCCAACCCGGCACGCATCGGGCGGCTGGCCGAGGCGGCGCGGGGACGCTACGAGCGCATCCTGCGCGCGCTCGGCTCGGGCAAGCGCAAGGGGCTCACGGCCGAGGAACGACGGGTTCTGGAGCTCTGGCCGCAGGGCACCAGCAGCCGCGAACTCAAGGAGGCGGCCGGGCGCGTGCGCTTCCAGCAGGGGCTCGCCGAGCGCTTCCATGCGGGGCTGCTGCGGTCCGGGCAGTGGCGGGATCACATCATCGCGAGCCTGCGCCACGCCGGCGTGCCCGAGGAACTGGTGGCCCTGCCGCACGTGGAATCCTCCTTCGATCCCAATGCCCGCTCCTTCGTCGGGGCCGCGGGCCTGTGGCAGTTCACGGGAGACACCGGGCGGCGCTTCATGCGCATCGACCAGGCCGTCGACGAGCGTCGTGATCCCTTCGCCTCGAGCGAGGCTGCTGCCCAGCTCCTCAAGTACAACTACGGCGTGCTGGGATCCTGGCCGCTGGCCATCACCGCCTACAATCACGGCACCGCCGGCATGCGCCGCGCCGCCGAGCGCATGGGTACGACCGACATCGAGACCATCGTCCGGCGTTTCGATGGCAAGGCCTTCGGCTTCGCTTCGCGCAACTTCTACGTCTCCTTCCTCGCCGCCCTCGAAATCGAGCAGCATCCGGAACAGTTCTTCGGTCCGGTGACCCGGCAGGTGCCGCACCCGCAGCTCGTCGTCCAAGTACCGGACTACATGCGCGTGGAAACCCTCGAGAAGGCCTTCGGGGTGTCGCGCACGACGCTGCAGGCCTACAACCCCGCGCTGTTGCCGCCGGTCTGGGAGGGCGCCAAGTACGTGCCGCGCGGCTTCAACCTGCGCGTGCCCACGGAGGCCGTGATCGAGGCGCCGCCGCAGCAGCTCCTCGCATCCGTGCCCGCCAGCGCCCGCTTCGCGGCCCAGGTCCCGGACAAGACCCACCGCGTGAAGCGTGGTGACACGCTCTCGGGCATCGCCCGGCGCTACGGCACCAGCGTGACGAAGCTCGCCCAGGCCAACGGCATCAAGTCCGGCAGCCGTATCCGCGTGGGCCAGGTCCTGAAGCTGCCGGGCCGTCCCGGCTCACCGGTGAGCGTGGCGGCGGCGCGCGAGCCGGCGCCGAGCGCGACTCCGGCGCCAGCGCCGGCGCCGGCAAGGACCGCCGCAGCGGCCACCACCGTGCCTGCCCGCCCGCCTGCCGACCTGCCGGCCGTGGAGTCGCCAGCGGCGGTGCGCGAGGCGCTCGGGGACGCCGGCGGCGAGGCTGCGTCGCGCGCGGACCCCAGCAACTACCTCGTCGCCGACAACGACACCGTCGAGGTCCAGGCTGCCGAAACGCTGAGCCACTATGCCGACTGGCTGGAGATCGGCTCCGAGGAGCTGCGCAAGGCCAATGGCTGGTCGCGGCAGCGTTCGCTCGTGCTCGGGCAGCGCGTGCGGCTGGTGTTCTCCAACGTGAGCCGGGAGACCTTTCTCGGCCGGCGCGTCGCCTATCATCACGACCTGCAGGAGGCATTCTTCACGCGCTACCGGATCGCCGATACGACGGAGCACCGGCTGCGCCGCGGCGAGTCGGTGTGGGTGCTCGCCTCGCAGAAGTACAAGGTGCCGGTCTGGCTGCTGCGCCAGTACAACCCGACGCTCGATTTCGACCAGGTGCGCCCCGGCACACGGGTGATCTTCCCGCGTCTGGTGCGCGTGGCAGACAACGCGGCAGCCGTTCCGGCGGCAGCGTGAGGACGATGGCCATGCAGTCACGCGGTTCCTGGCGGTGTGCCCTCGCGACCGGTGCGGCGGCCCTGCTGCTGGCGATGAACGGCACCGATGCTGCGATTGCCACGGGTGCGGCAACGGGTGCGGAGCGTGCCGATCGCGTGGTCGTGCGCAAGTCCGAACGCGCCCTCTACCTCATGCACGGCGACACGGTGCTGCGCCGCTTCCGCGTGGCGCTCGGACTCGAGCCGCAGGGCCACAAGGCGCGCGAGGGCGACTTCCGCACGCCGGAGGGGAGCTATACGCTGCTCGAACGCAATGCCGACAGCGAATACTTCCTCTCCATCCGCATCTCATATCCGAGCACCGCCGACCGGAAGCGGGCGCGGCGCAACGGCCACGCGCCGGGTGGCGCCATCATGATCCACGGCCAGCCGAACAACCCGACGCGTTCGCAGGAGTACTACCGGCGCACCGACTGGACCAACGGCTGCATCGCCGTGTCGAACGCCGACATGGTGGACATCTGGCTCATGACCGCCCGCCACACGCCCATCGAGATCCTGCCATGACCGCTCCGCGGAAGGCCGGCCGCACTGCCACCGAGACGCTCGTCGAGGTGATGCCGGAAGGCAGCCTGGAACTGCTGTCCCAGCACGAAGTCAATCGCCTGCGCAGCACCGGCGAAGGCGGCCAGCACGAGGTGCTGCGCCGCTGCGCGCTGGCGGTGCTCAACGTCGGCGGCCACACCGACGACACCCGCGAGGTGCTGGAGAAGTACCGCGACTTCGAGGTTCTCATCGTCCAGCAGGACCGGGGCGTGAAGCTGGCGCTGCGCAACGCGCCGCCCGAGGCCTTCGTCGACGGGCGCATGATCCGCGGCATCCGCGAGCTGCTGTTCGCGGTGCTGCGCGACGTGGTCTACATCAACACCGAGGTGGCTGGTGGGGCCCAGTTCGACCTCGGCAGCAGCGATGGCATCACCAACGCCGTTTTCCACATCCTGCGCAATGCCGGCACCCTGCGGGCCGGCGAGCCCGACCTCGTCGTGTGCTGGGGCGGGCACGCCATCAGCCGGGAGGAGTACGACTACTCCAAGAAAGTGGGCTACGAGATCGGCCTGCGCGAGATGAACGTGTGCACCGGCTGCGGCCGCGGCGCCATGAAGGGCCCGATGAAGGGCGCGGCCGTCGGACACGCCAAGCAGCGCATCGCCGATGGCCGCTACATCGGCATCACCGAGCCCGGCATCATCGCCGCCGAGTCGCCGAACCCGATCGTGAACCAGCTGGTGATCATGCCGGACATGGAGAAGCGGCTCGAGGCATTCGTGCGCATCGCCCATGCCATCGTGGTCTTTCCGGGCGGCGTGGGCACGGCCGAGGAATTCCTGTTCCTGCTCGGCATCCTGCTCGACCCGCGCAACCGCGACCTGACGCTGCCGGTGGTGCTCACCGGGCCGCCGTCGAGTGCTGCCTACTTCACCCAGATCGACGCCTTCATCGGCGCGACCCTCGGTCGCGAGGCGCAGCAGCGCTACCAGATCAGCATCGGTGACCCGGCCGCCGTGGCGACCATGCTGCGCCAGGGCATGCGCCGCGTCCGGGATTTTCGCCACGCCCAGAACGACGCCTATTATTTCAACTGGCGCCTGCACCTGGAAATGGACCTGCAGCGGCCGTTCCACGCCACGCACGAGAACATGGCCGCGCTTGCGCTCTACCGCAACCAGCCGCCGTCGCAGCTCGCCGCCAGCCTGCGCAAGGCCTTCTCGGGCCTGGTCTCGGGCAACGTCAAGGACGAGGGCATCCGCGCCATCGAGAGCCACGGGCCCTTTGAGCTCTCCGGTGATCGTGATGTCATGAGCCAGCTCGATCGCCTGCTCGCGGCCTTCGTGGCGCAGCAGCGCATGAAACTGCCCGGGCGCGCCTACCAGCCCTGCTACCGGCTCGTCGTCTGAGCCGCAGCGCGAGGCTGCGACGCGCCGCGCGTCGCATAACGCGGCTGTTAAATCGGTCGCCTGTGATCTGGTTCCTCGTGGGAAACCGGCACCGTTCCTAAGCTGACCTCCACTCTGGAGGTCTGGGGACGGTCACGATGAACCATTACAAGAACAACACGCTCGCCCCGCCCGCCGATCACGCCGCTGCCAATGGCACGGACAGGCCGGGATACCAGTCGACGCTGCGCAACGGACGCATGCGCAACCTCGTTGCACCGGAAGGCCACGACATGGGCGGCTGGGACTCCTACCGTCGCTGGCTCGACCGCGTGCAGTCGCCGGACAAGCGGCGCAGCCCGATGGACCCGGCGCTGTACACCTGGAAGGGTTATCGCAGCTGGTCGGAGAAGGTGCGCAGGGACTGGAAGCAGGACGACTGATCATGCCGGCCCTGGACACCGGCGCCGGCCCACCCGGTGCGCCGCTACCTATAACAACAACGAACGCAAGTCACCGATCCGAAACCATGTCTGACCGCAACGACGACGACTTCATCAGGAACCCGGACACCCGCTCGCGCCGGGCCTGGATCAACCGAGCCCTGCAGGGTGTACGCCGCCGCCTCGAGACCGGCGAGGGACTGCCACCGGCCCCCGAGGCCGAGCAGCCCCCGCCGCCGCACCTCTACGTCGTGCGCTCGCGGCGCGAGGGCTGAGCCGGCGTGCGCCTCGCCGATGTCCAGCCCGAGCGCGCCCTGCGCTGGCTCGACTCCCTCGACGGCCTCGCCTTTGCGGTGCGGCTCGTCTGCGCCGGGTATTGGGGCCGGCGCCTGCGCCTGCTGGGGCTGACGGCCACCCTGGTCCTGCTGGTGATCGGCCGCTTCCCGCCGTCGTGACCCCCTGAAGTCCCCCTGCCGACGGCCGGCACCCTTGAAATCGGGCCGGCCGGTGCCTATTTTGCTCCCGCCGCACTGACCCGCGAGCCGCGTACCGGCGCGCGTGGCACGGCCTGACGTATTTCTCCACCCGGACCGGAACCCTATGACCCAGCGGGAAACCCACGGCTTCCAGGCCGAGGTGAAGCAGCTGCTTCACCTCATGATCCATTCCCTCTACAGCAACCGCGAGATCTTCCTGCGCGAGCTGGTTTCCAATGCCTCCGATGCGGCCGACAAGCTGCGTTTCGAGGCGATCGCAAACCCGCAGTACCTGCAGGAGGATGCCGCGCTCGCCATTCGCGTCGAAGCCGATCCGGCCGCCGGCACGATCTCGATCACCGACAATGGCATCGGCATGTCGCGCGACGAGGTGGTGCAGCAGCTCGGCACCATCGCCCGTTCCGGCACGGCGGAGTTCCTGGGCAGGCTCAGCGGCAACGAGCGCGAGGACCTGAACCTCATCGGCCAGTTCGGCGTGGGGTTCTACTCGGCCTTCACCGTCGCCGATCGGGTCGAGGTGCTCACGCGCCGCGCCGGCCTGCCGCCGTCCGAGGGCGTGCGCTGGGAGTCGGCGGGCGACGGCGAATTCACGATCGAAACCGTGGAACGGCCCGCGCGCGGCACGCGCGTGACGCTGCACCTGCGCGAGGATGCCCGCGAATTCGCCGAGGACCTGCGGCTGCGCACGCTGATCCGCAAGTACTCCGACCACATCGCCTTTCCGGTGCTGATGCGCAAGGCGGCGACGCAGGAAGGCGATGCGCCAGGCGAGGAGGCGGTCAATGCCGCCCGCGCGCTGTGGACGCGCCCCAGGGCGGAAATCAGGGATGAGGAGTACCAGGAGTTCTACCGGCATCTCACGCACGACTTCGCCGAACCGCTGGCCTGGAGCCACAATCGGGTGGAGGGCAGGCGCGTGTACACGGGCCTGCTCTACGTGCCGGGCCACGCGCCCTACGACCTGTGGAACCGCGAGAAGCCGCGCGGGCTCAAGCTCTACGTCCGGCGCGTCTTCATCCTCGACGATGCTGCGCAGTTCCTGCCGCTGTACCTGCGGTTCATGCGGGGCGTGGTCGACGCCGACTGGCTCGCCCTCAACGTCTCGCGTGAAATGCTGCAGCAGGATCCGGAGGTCGACGCCATCCGCGGCGGCCTCACGAAGCGCGTTCTCGACATGCTCGAGCGGCTCGCCGGCGAAGAGCCCGGGAAGTACGCGGCTTTCTGGAAGGAATTCGGCCGCGTGCTCAAGGAAGGCCCGGCCGAGGACCACGCCAACCGCGAGCGGATCGCCAGGCTGCTGCGCTTCACCACGACGCGCAGCGCGGGCGACGAGCCCGATCGCAGCCTCGCCGACATCGTCGCCGGCAAGGCCGAAGGGCAGAAGTTCCTCTGGTTCGTCACCGCCGACAGCCTGCCGGCGGCGCGCAGCAGCCCGCAGCTGGAGATTTTCCGCAAGCAGGGCGTGGAGGTGCTGCTCCTCACCGACCCGATCGACGAGTGGGTCACCGGCCACCTCGGCGAGTTCGAGGGCCTGGAATTCCGCGACGTGCGCCGCGGCGAACTCGATCCCGCCGACATCGGCGCGACACCGGATGCGGCGAAGGCCACGACCGGCGAGCACGCCGCGCTGGTCGAGCGGCTGAAGCAGGAACTTGGCGAGGCGGTGCAGGACGTGCGTGTCACCGGGCGGCTCACCGATTCACCGGCCTGCCTCGCGCTCGGCGACTTCGACATGGCGCCGCAGATGCGCCGCATCCTCGCGGCGTCGGGCCAGGCGATCCCGGACGCCAAGCCGGTGCTCGAGATCAATCCGGCGCACCCGCTGGTCAGGCGCCTCGCCGGCGAGGAGCAGCCGGCCGCCTTCGCCGACATCGCGCGGGTCCTGCTCGATCAGGCCACCCTCGCCGAGGGCCGCCCGCTCGCCGATCCCGGCGCCTTCGTCCAGCGCCTCAACCGCCTCCTGACCGGAGGCTAGAGTGCCGGGTCGAAGTTTCGAAGTTTTCCGTGGGCCTGACGTGGTCGGTTACACTCGCAGGCTGGAGACGACGTCCGGTGAGCACTGAAGCGAAGCATGCGCGGGGCCCCACTCCGCCGGACCCGCAGGCCGGCGAGCCACCCCGCTGGAAGCATTTCCTGATGACCTGGTCGGTCATCTATCCGCTGGTGCTCTATGTGCCGCAGCTCATGACGCCCGCGTTGCGCCAGCTCGGCCTGCCGGTGAACGCTTACCTGGACACCCTGTTCGCCACGGTCACGATCGTGTTCCTGATGGTGTACGTGATCATGCCGCAGTACCGGCGGCTGCTCGGCGGCTGGTTGTCGCGTTAGGCCAGGAGAAGTTGGTGCCATGAAAGTCCTGTTCCACTATGAGGCCGGCCCGCGCCTGCGCGAGGCCGTCGAGGCGCAGCGGGGCGATGGCATCGACATCGTGTACTGCCCCGAAGGTCCGGATGAACCGTTCCTCACCGAACTCGCCGATACCGAGGCCCTCTGGCACGTGCTGTGGCCGATCACCGCAGCGGTGATCGCGCGGGCGCCGAAGCTGCGCCTGATCCAGAAGATCGGCGTGGGCGTCAATACCATCGACCTGGCGGCTGCCGAGCGCCGCGGCATCGCGGTCTGCAACATGCCGGGCACGAACAGCCGGGCCGTGGCCGAGATGGCCCTGCTGCTGATGCTCAACACGCTGCGCCGTCATCATGCCGTCGAACAGGCCCTGCGCGCCGGCCAGTGGGTACCGGACGAGACCACGCGGGAATCCTTCGGCGAGATCGGCGGGCGCACCGTCGGGATGGTCGGGTTCGGCGCCGTGCCTGCCATCCTCGCGCCGATCGTCGAGGCCATGGGCGCCCGCGTGATCTACACCGATACGGTGGCGAAGGACGTTCCCTGGGAGTTCATGCCGCTCGATCGGCTGCTCGCCGAGGCCGACATCGTGACGCTGCACGTGCCGCTCGTCGAGGCGACCGCTCGCCTGATCAATCGCGAGCGTCTCGCCCGCATGAAACCCGGCGCGATCCTGATCAACACGGCACGCGGCGGCCTGGTGGACGAAGCGGCGCTCCACGAGGCGCTGACCGCCGGGAAGCTCGGTGGCGCCGGGCTCGACGTGTTCGCCGACGAGCCGGCCAGGGCCGACAATCCGCTGTTGCGGCTGCCGAACGTGACGGTGTCGCCGCACGTCGCATGGCTCACCCTGGAGACGTGGCGGCGCAGCATCGACACGGCACTTCGCAACGTGCGCGCCCTGCGTGAAGGGGCGCCACTGGTCCATCGGGTGGTTTGAGCACTCCGCAGCGCGTCACGACCGGTCGTCAGGCCAATTGGTCAATTTCGTTGCGTAATTGTAACGGGTCGGCACGGGGGATTCAGCGGCTCCATCGCGGCCGGTGACATGAATCCAACGACCCGGGCGTTTCGCTGCGAAAAAGCCCACGCGACAGCCTCGCAACGAGGCACGGACGGTACGTAGTTTTCCTTATCATCCGGCGCGTCTGCGACGCGACCGACACGCTGCGTTCCGTCCCGGATTGCGGATTCTACGGTGGCACTTTCCGGTTGTTTCGGCACAATACGAGTGGTACCTCATCAACCCTCAACAGGAGCGACTTCCACATGAGTCCACAGCCTTCGACCAAGCAGCCCGCACCGAAGATCCTCTCGACGCACCACTCCGCCTACCGGTGCTTCGATGCGGAGGAGACCCGCAAGTTCTGGGAGGACATCATGGGCATGGAGCTCGCCGCCGCGTTGTCCTTCGACAAGATCTCGGGGACCGACGTCAAGCTCGACTACATGCATCTGTTCTTCAAGATGGGTGACGGCAACTTCGTGGCCTTCTTCGACCTGCCGGACCACATGCGCCCGGACCTCTTCAAGATCCGCAGTGGCTTCGTGCGTCACATCGCCTTCGAAGTGGCGACGGAAGCCGAGCTCGAGACCTTCGCCAAGCGCTGGAAGGATGCCGGGCTCAAGGTCGACTCCGACCTCGACCACAGCTTCGTCCGCTCGATCTACACCTATGACCCGAACGGCATCCAGGTCGAGATCCTCTGGAAGGAACCCAAGTACGGGGAAATCCTCGCCGGTGCGAAGTCCCAGGTGAAGGCCAGCATGGCTGCCTGGACGGCGAAGACCAAGGCCGCCAAGGACGCCTACCGCAAGCAGCACGCCGCCGCCTGAGCGCGGCGGGAGAGCCTGTCGGCGCCAGCCTGCGCCGCTGCTCCCCGATGATGGCTCCCGGTCGCCGGCAGGTTCGCCGGCGACCGGGAAGTCCGTCGGGTCAGAAGGCCTCCAGCCCTATCCCGGGCGCTGCGCGCGGCGGCTGCGCCGGTCGATCGCCGCCGCGCCGAAGCGGCGCTCCTTGAAGGCGCGCATGCGCCGGCCCCACTCCGCCAGACTCGCGCGCGCCCGCGCCGGGTCGGACATCTCCTCCTCGTAGGCGCTCGTGCGGCAGGTCAGCTCGACCTGCAGACCATTGGGGTCGTACATGTAGATCGATTTCACGAAGCCGTGATCGATGGGTCCGAGACAGGTGACCCCGGCGTCGTTGATGTGCTGCTGCCAGGCGAGCAGCGTGGCCTCGTCCGCCACTTCGAGCGCGAGGTGGCGGTCGAAACTGTCCGCCCGCGCGAACTTGCCCTCGTCGGCCGTCTCCGGCTGGTCGAAGAACGCGATCGTCTCGCCATTCCCGAGCTCGAAGAACAGGTGCATGTAGGGGATGCGCTCGCCGCTGCCGGGCATCTCCTCGAACACGGGTGCCGTGGCCAGCGGCAGGCGTAGCACGTCCTCGTAGAACCAGCGGGTCTGTTCGGCGTCGCGGCAGCGGTACGCGACGTGGTTGATGCCCCGGGGGCGCTCGAGGTTGGCGGACGTCTTCATGATCTGGGTTCTCCCGTGGGAATGAATTCGTATGCAGGTGCGATGACGCCGGAGTTTGACAACGAACGCCGGCTCGCCGCAACCCGGAAGGGTCGCGGGTCACGCCGATCGCCGGTCCGCCGTGTCGCCGCGCTCAGATCTGGCGGGTGCGACCAGCCCAGAAGGGTTCGCGCAGCTTCGCCTTGAGGATCTTGCCGGCGGCATTCATCGGCAGCGGTTGCTGTCGGATCTCGACCGAGCGCGGACACTTGTAGGCGGCGATGCGCTCGCGGCAGAACGCGATGATCTCGTCCGCCGTGGCGCTCACGCCGTCGCGCAGCATGACGATGGCGTGCACGCTCTCGCCCCACTGGTCGCTCGGAATGCCGATCACCGCGCACTGCGCCACGGCGGGATGCCGCGACACGATTCCCTCGACTTCGGTGGAGTACACGTTCTCCCCGCCCGAGATGATCATGTCCTTGATGCGGTCGGTGATGTAGACGAAACCTGCCGCATCCATGTAGCCGGCATCGCCGGTGTGCAGCCAGCCGCCACGAATCACCTCGCGCGTCTGTTCCGGATTCTTCCAGTAGCCTTTCATGACGGTGGGCCCGCGCAGCACGATCTCGCCCACGGTGCCGCGCTCCACCTCGCGGTCCTCGGGGTCCACGACCCGGACCTCGCTGGTGGGCACCGACCGGCCGGCCGAGCGGGTCAGCCCGGCGTCGACGGCGGCCTTCGTGTGGTACTCGGGGCCGAGGTAGACAGGTCCCGGTGCCTCCGTCATGCCGTAGCCCTGGGCGAACTGCAGCTGCGGGAACCGGCGCCGCGCCTCCTCGAGCGTGCGCGGCGGCATGGGCGAGGCGCCATAGCCGAGCATGCGCAGGCTCCTCAGGTGGTAGGCGTCGACGTTCGGATGGAAGAGCATGCGCTCGAACATCACGGGCACCGACAGGCAGTAGGTGACGCCGTGCTCGTCGATGGCGCGCAGCGCATCCTCGGGTTCGAACTTCGGCAGGATGACGTGGGTGCCGGCGACCGCGGTGGTCACCAGGACGCCGATGCACGAGAGGTGGAACATCGGCGTGACGTGCAGGTGCACGAGCGTGTGATCGATGCGTTCCGAGGTCAGGAACGTGAGCAGGAACTGGAACAGGTTGTCGTGCGTCAGCATGACGCCCTTGGGGACACCCGTCGTGCCGCCGGTGTAGAAGATCGCCGCCAGGTCGTCGCCGCCGCGACGCTCGTCCGCCAGCGCCGTGGCAGCAGCGACCGCGGATGAGTAGGACAGGGCGCCGGCGATCTTCGACCGGTCCGCATCCATGACGACGGCCTGGCGCAGGCGCGGGATGCGCCGGCGCAGTTCGGCAACGATGTCGCAGAACTGCTCCTCGTAGAGCACGATCTCGGCATCCGCATGGTCGACGATGTAGGCGATCTCCTCGAGCTGCAGGCGGAAGTTGACCGGTACGAGCACGCCGCCGGCCCAGGGCACCGCGTACAGGCACTCGACGAAACGGGCGCTGTTCATCGAGATGATGGCCACCTTGGTGTCGCGGCCGACGCCAAGCTGCCTCAGCATGCCTGCCGTGCGCCCGACGGCCGCGTGGAACTCGCGCCAGGTCCGGCGTTCCTGGCCGAAGACGATGGCGGGCCCGTCCGGATTGATCTGGTTGGCGCGATGCAGGCTCAGGGTCAGTTCCATGCGGTCATTCCTGTGTCAGGGCAGGCGCCAGATCGGCGAGGACCAGGCGCGTTCGCGAATCAGGCTGCTGGAGGCGGGGGTGCAGTTCCCCGCGGTTTCGCAGTCGTGCCGGGACCAGCGCCAGGTGGGGCGCTCGAGTACGCGGGCGTACCAGTAGGCGGGCCGGGCGGGATCGTAATGCTCGTCGCGGAACACCGCGCACACCGAGCTGCCGGACGAGTTCGTGCCGGCTGGCAGCGTGATCAGCTCTTCCTCGACACCCGCGGGGCCGAGCACGCCGCGCACGATCTCGATGCGCTCCAGCGGTTCGCGATCCATGAGGGCCTGCACCACGAACCGGGGCCGGAATCGCCGGCCGTCGGGCAGGGTCCCGCCCATCGGGATCGCCTCCTCGGGCACCGCACCCGACCGGCACGGATCGGCACCGGAGGCGGGTGCGGCGAAGAAGCGCAGGACGATGCGCGGTCCGCTGGTACCGTAGACCTCGCGGCGCTTGAGCGCGGCGAACACGCTCTGCCGCGTGTTCTCCTCGGCCCAGACGGCGACGAGCCCGCCCGGACTCCAGTTCGGAAACAGCGAGAAGCGCACGGCCGCGTTGACGTCGAGGCCGAAACCGCCGCGCCAGGCCTCCTCGTCGACGGCGCCGGCGGTGCCATCGTGGGTGTCGGTCGAAGCCATGGCGCCGAGCTGCAGCGGATTGATGCGCCGGCGCTGCTGCATCTGCAGGCCGCGGCCGAGCAGGTTGCGGTAGTAGACCGAGCGGATCCGGTTCCAGGTCGCCTCGTCGGGCGCCACCGCCCCCGGTCGCGTGAAGCGCGATGGCAGGCTCAGCTCGAACCCGCAGTCGCCCGTGTCGTCGGCGCCGAAGGCCGGCATGCACTCGCTCGAGCCCTTGTGCTGGTAGATCTCGGCGAGGCGCTCGTACCGGGCGCGCCGGCGCAGGCTGACCTCCGGGGCCGTCTCGACGTCGAAACCGCCGCCTTCGGCGAGATTCATGTTGTGCGGGATGGCGACGACGTCGCAGCCGTCTTCCGGGCGGCAGAGCTTCTCGAGGCTCTCCCACAGGTCATCGACCGTCGGCTGGTCGACGGCGTTGATCGGGAATTCGGGGACTTTCTCCGAGGCGAAGATCAGGTTGCGATGCCAGTGCCGCATGTTGGGCGTGGCCGACCACTCGTTGCCGACGAACGCCGTGAAGCGGCAGGGTTCGTTGGCCTCGTTCGCCATTTCCTGCACGCGCCGCCACTGCGAACGGCTCGAGTTCCGGCACAGCGCCTCGTTGCCGCTGCAGAGCGGTGCGCGCCTGGCATGCTCGTCGGCGAACATCGGCGCGACAAACTGGCGAAAACCCGGCAGGGCGGGATCGTGACCGTCTGTCTGGCGCAGCCGCACGCAGTAGTCGACGTCGCTGTAGGTCGGATCGGTGCAGTGGTAGGTGACGTCGAAATACTCGGCGTGATCGGTCACCGCGGCGAAGTCGAGCGGCCGCCGGAGGCGCACGCGGGTTTCACGGTCGCTCAGCGTCAGCTCCTGTCCGCGGGCGAAGGCGAAGGCGTCCGCCGGGTCGACGCGGACGCCGACCGCATAGGCGTCGATCGAAAACGACGTGTGCACGTGCAGGTCGCCGAAGAACACCTGCCGGGCGCCCTCGGCCGGGGCCGTGCAGGCGGCGAACACGGGCACGGCCGGCAGGACCGGGAACGCTCCTGCCAGGCAGGCCGCGACGATGGCCGATCGCATCCGGTAGTGCATCACAGCTCCTGTTCCGAGAGGGTGGTGGCGGCAAGAGCCAGCCGGCCCTCGGGGGTGGCCGGGTCGCTGCGTCCGGCGCCGGCCCGATAGGCCAGCGCGAGGTCACGCAGCAGCGTGTGCCTGGCGCGTTCGCGCATGCGTTGCGTCCACGCGGCGACCAGCATCGCGCGTTTCTCCTCGAACGGCGGCGTCCGGGCGTCGATGCGCTCGCGCACGCGGACCAGGTGCCAGCCGAACCGCGACGACAGGGGACCGATCCAGGCGCCTGCCGGTGCCGTGGCGACGGCCAGCGCGAATTCGGGCCCGAACCGCCCGGCCATCTCCGCTTCGCTCCATGCGCCGATCTCCGGCCCCAGCGGGAACGCCTCGCCGGCGCCCGCCGGGCAGTCCGCGGCGGCGGTCGGCAGGCGGGCGGCCGCCCCGGTGGCGAAGGGCGTGCGCGAGTAGACGTGGCAGAAGGAGAAGCGCGATGGTTCATGCCAGCCTGGCGCCAGCTCGCGGTAGAGGTCCTGGAGTTCGGCCTCCGCCGGTTCCCGGCCTGCGAGTTCGGTCTCCTCGGTCAGCAGCAACAGCTTCTGCGCGAGGTGCTGGCGGATCACCAGGTCGTCACGGTCGAGTCCGCGGCGCAGTGCCTCGCGATAGAGCAGCTCGTCGCCGAGCACGCGCATGTCGGCCTCCAGGCGCTGCGCGGGGCTGAGCGCCGGCGTGGCGAGGTAGGCGGCCATCCGGCGCTCGGCCTGGTCGAGATGCCAGGCCGGTATCACGACACGGCGGGCCTCGAACCACTGCCCGAAGGCGAAGATCAGCGCGCCGGCGAAGGCGAACTGCAGCAGCGGCTCGCCGAGGATCCGCCGCAGCAGGGCGGTCACCCGCCGGATCGAGGATCGCTTCGAGCCGCCCACCTGCACGCCAGTCTCGCCGGGTATGCCCGCTCAGCTCACGAACCGGTTGCGCCTCATCCAGTCCATGCACACCAGCGCCCCTTCGCGGGCCTTGTCCGGCTGGTTGAAGTAGTAGTGGTTGGCGCCCTGGATGGTCACCAGTTCCTTGTTGCTGTGACGGATCGAATCGAAGAGGAGCTGGTTGTGGCTCGGCGGGCAGCCGTCGTCGGCCGAATTGGCGACGATCAGGATCGGGACCTTGATGCGCGAGGCGCACTTCGGCCCGTTGGCATTGGACTCGTCGTAACTCCACTGCGAGAGCCAGCTGCGCAGCGAGCAGAACCGGGCCAGACCGATCGGGCTCATGTTGACGATCTTCGGATCGCCGAGGAAGCACCACTGCGGCTTGCGATCGTTGGCATCCAGCGTGGGGTCGAGCCAGCGCGGGTCGGCCATCGTGCCCTGCACGACGAAGGACAGTTCCAGGTTGGCCTGCCCCTTCGACTTGTAGTCGTCGAGCACGCCGCGGACCCAGGCGGTGATGCGCCGGTTGCGCTCGATCTGCGCCGCGCGGTAGCGGGCCACGAACTCCGGGGCGTAGGGCGCCTGCGGGCCCCTCGGGTCATACAGGTCGAGCGAGCGGTCGCGTCTGGTGAAGTCCCGCTCGTCGGTGATCGACGCATCGAGCCACTCGGTCAGCGTGAGATTGCGCGCCAGGTGCGCCGCCAGCAGCATCACGCCGTCCACCGGGATCATGCCGAGCGCAGTCAGGTCGGGCGGTTCCTGCGCCGGCGTGCAGGTCACGCGCGGATCCTCGGCCTCGGCCTGGTAGAACAGCGACAGCGAGCCGCCGCCGCTCCAGCCGCCGAGCAGGATCTTCTCGTAGCCGAGCCTGTCGCGGGCGTCGCGCACACACGCGGCCAGGTCGACCACGACCTTCTCCATGATCAGCGAGTAGTCGATGCCGCGGTAGCGGCTGCCGCACACGATGACGTCGACGCCCGCCCGGGCGAGCGCGAGCGGCATCGGCAGGTACTGGCCACCGCCGATCGGGTGCATGAAGATCACGACGGTCTTCGACTTCACGCCTTTCGGCTTGAGCAGGTGCGCCTCCAGCACGACACGACCGATCTCGCCCGCGTAGGTGTCCTTGAATCCCGCCTGTTCCTGGAATCGGATCAGGAAAGGAATGCGGTCGTACTCCAGTTCGGTGCGGGTCTCGGCCATGGTGTCTGTCCTGCAGTTGTGTGCTGATGCCCGGAGATCTCCGGGTGCGGGTTCAAGTTGGAAGGCGATCGATTCTAGTCGCAGCCCGGGGAAGCGGCAACGAGCAGGCACGGCTGCGACGCGCACATGACGAGCGGACTTGACCGGGTGGCACGACCATGGCGACACTGCCCGTGCCGGGTGTCCGGGAGAGCATGGTTGCGGGGACGCCCCGCCGGCCGGCCGGCGGCGATCGTCAAGTCGATCGTCAACCATATTGCGCACATGGGGAAGTTGGTTTAAATTCGGCCGGCCGGCCCGGTGGGGCCCGGCCGAAGCGACCGAGAGCGCAGGGGATTCACAGCAATAGCCAGGGGGACCGGGCATGACCACGGGATTCGATTTGCAGAAGCGCAGCCTGCTGGCTGCGGGCTACGCAGCGCTGGTGCTGGGCAGCGCCGCCGGCAGCGGCGCGATAGCCCAGGAGCAGAAGGCCACGGGCACGCTGGGCGAGATCATCGTCACCACGACCAAGCGTGAAGAGACGCTTCAGGACGTGCCGATCTCGGTCGGTGTCGTCACCGGCAAGGCCGTCCAGGAGTTCGGCATGCAGGGCTTCGAGGAGATCCAGAACCACGTGCCGAACCTGGTCATCCAGGAAACCCTCGGCAGCTACCAGATCCGCATCCGCGGCCTCGGGTCAGGCGCCTCCCAGTTGTCGTTCGTGAGCGCCGTCGGCACGTTCGTGGACGGCGTCTACTGCGGCCGGCCGCGCTGCTTCCAGAATCCGCTCTTCGACATCGAGCGCATCGAGGTGGTGCGCGGGTCGCAGGGCGCGTTGTTCGGCAAGAACACCATCGCCGGTGCCGTGAGCACCATCTCCGCGGGTCCCACCGAGGAGCTCGAAGCCGAGTTCAGCACCGGTGTCGAGCTGGCCGAGGGCGGCTACAACGTCAGCGGCATCGTCTCGGGTCCGATCTCCGACACGCTCTCCTTCCGGGTCGCGGCCAAGTACGAGGACCTGGACGGCTCCATCAAGAACACATCGACCGGCAAGGACGAGAACGCCGTAGAGGCCACGCTCGTGCGCGGCATCCTCGACTGGGATCCGACCGAGGACCTGCACCTGCGGTTCAAGGCCGAGGTGGCCGAGCGTGACTACGACGGCTACACGACCCAGCTTCTCGCCCTCGGCGGCTATGGCACGCCGAGGCCCTTCTCCATGCCCGAGGCGTTCGACGACAAGACCTCGAACAACGTGATCTTCCCGGATGGACAGTTCGACAACACCGACAGCGTGAACTACGCCCTGCAGGTCGACTGGGACCTCGCGGGCGGCTACACGCTGACGTCGATCACCGGTGCAGTCAGCTTCGACTTCATCCGCCGGACCACGGCCGTGGGCTACCAGGAACTCTTCGTAGACACCCAGATCCAGGAGGAATACGAGCAGTACAGCCAGGAACTGCGGCTCCTGTCGCCGACGGGCGGGTTCTTCGATTACGTGCTCGGCCTGTACTACTCGGAAGACGACTCGACGATCGGCCAGTCCTCGGCGTTCGTGGTTCCGCCCTTCGTGCCGGACGTGCCCGGGTCTGGAGGAACCAACGACCCGAATACGAAGCTCTACACCACCGGCATGCGCGCCTATCACGGCGAGGGTGACACGCTGTCGGCGTACGCGTCGGGTACGTTCCACTTCTTCGACGACCGCGCACGGGCCATCCTGGGTCTGCGTGTAGGCGAGGACACCCTGGACGGCAACTCGTTCCTCGTGAATGCCACGTACAATCGGGCGACCAACCGCTGGACCCGCATCCCGGACTACACCTACATTCCGATCGGTGCCTCGAACCGGGAGTTCGACATCTCCAGCTACCGCGAGGAAAGCTACACCCTGCCCTCCCTCACGCTGCAGTACGACCTGACGGAAGACGTGAATCTCTACGCCTCGTACGCCGAGGGCTTCAAGGGTGGCGGCTTCATCGCCAACGACGGCACCACCGGCCAGAACGTCCAGGCGCAGGCCCTGGCGAACCCGGCCTGGGGCCTGGAATATGCCGGCATGGCGACCATCAGCGACGTGCAGTTGCACGATGGCATCACGCTGAAGGAGAACAACGGCATCTACGACTACAAGCCGGAGAAGGCGGACAGCTACGAGATCGGCGCCAAGATGAAGTTCCTGAATGGTGCCGTGAACTGGAACGTGGCGTTGTTCCGCACGGAGTTCGAGAACCTGCAGACCTCGCAGTACGACGGCGTGCGCTTCATCACGCGCAACGCGGCGGAGGCGACCACGCAGGGTGTCGAGACCGACGTGCAGTGGCTGGTGAACGATTACCTCACACTGGGACTGAACGCGGCCTACAACGATGCCGAGTACGACACGTACAAGAACACGTTCTGCAAGGTGATCGACATCCAGGGAACGCTCGATGTCCCGGGCTGCGTGAACGGACAGGGTGACCTGTCGGGCGAGCGCATCGAACGGGCGCCAGAGTACTCCGGTTCCTTCAATATCGACTGGGAGAGTCCGCTGACGGCCGGTACGCTGCTGCGGGTCAACGGCGCCATGACCTACTCCGACGACTACTTCATCCAGGCCAACATGTCGCCGCTCTACGAGCAGGACTCGTTCACCAAGTACGACCTGCGCGTGGCCGTCGCCGACGCCGACGACAATTGGGAAGTGGCGCTGATCGGGCGCAATCTCTCCGACGAGCTGACGCTGCAGCACGCGTTCCAGGTCTCGGTGTTCCACGCCGCCTCGGTGTCGACGCCTCGGTACGTGACGCTGCAGGGCACGATGAAGTTCCGCTGAGAGACACAGGTACTTCCATCGTCCTCGACTCGAAGGGCGGGCTCCGGCCCGCCCTTCTTTTTCCCGGGACGAAAGGCTGAGGAGAATCATCATGAAAGCCCTCGTCTGCACGGCGTTCGGCCCGATCGAGGACCTGCGCGTGCAGGACGTGGCTCCACCCGCCCTCGGCGAGGGTGAGGTCCGCATCCGGGTCCAGGCCTGCGGCATCAACTTCCCGGACATCCTGCTGGTGCAGGGCAAGTACCAGGTGCGCCCGCCGCTGCCCTTCTTCCCGGGTGGCGAGGTGGCCGGGACGATCAGCGAAGTCGGTACCGCCGTGACGGGCCTGAAGGCCGGCCAACGGGTCATGGCGACCATCTTCTGGGGTGGTCTCGCGGAGGAGGTCGTGGCCCCGGCCAAGGCCATCGTGCCCGTTCCGGATGCCATGGACATGCTCTGCGCCGCCGTCTTCCAGGGAGGGCACACCACGGCCTACCACGCATTGCGCCAGCGCGGTGCCCTGAAGCCCGGCGAAACCCTGCTGGTGCTCGGTGCCGGCGGCGGGGTCGGCATGGCCGCGATGCAGATCGGCCGGGCCATGGGCGCACGCGTGATCGGCGCGGTGGGTTCCGCCCGCAAGGTGGAGGCCCTGAAGGCCGAGGGCTTCGAAGAGCTGATCGACTACGGCCGCGAGGACCTGCGCGAAGCCGTGCGCACCCTGACCGGCGGTGCGGGGGTCGACGTGGTGTTCGATCCGGTCGGCGGCGAGCTGTTCGGCCAGGCCTGCCGCACCGCCCGGCGCAACGGGCGCATCCTCATCGTCGGTTTCGCCAGCGGCCAGATCGGCCAGTACGCCACCAACCTCGCCCTGCTGAAGGAGAACGCCGTCATCGGCGTCAACTACCAGCAGTTCTTCGCCCAGGAGCGCGCCGAGGTGGAGCGCAACTTCACCGAACTCATGGCGCTCTACGCGCAGGGCAGGATCAGTCCGCGCATCGACCGGGTCTTCACCCTGGAGGAGGCGGTCGCGGCCCTGGCCACCGTCGCCGACCGCTCGGTGGTGGGCAAGGTCGTCGTGACCCTCGGGGGCTGACCCATGAGCAGCGGCGACGCCTGGACGGTACGCCACGCCATCGACCTGCTCTGCCGGTGGAACGCCACCCGCGAGCTGATCATCGAGGAGGGCGCGCGCTATACCGGGGAACGCCTGAACCGCGAGGCCCGCGCGATGGCGCAGGCCCTGCAGCAGGCCGGCATCGGCCGTGGCGACGTCGTCGCCTTCCTCGGCACGTCGACCTGCCGCTTCTATGCCGCCTTCTTCGCAGCCCAGAAACTCGGCTGCGTCACCTGCAACATCAACATGCGCGAGACGGGTGCCTTCATCCACGACACGCTGCGCGGCATCGACGCGCGTGCCGTCATCTGCGCCGACAGCGTCTGCGCGACCGTGGCCGAAGCCGTCGGCCGCCTGCCGGTGAGGCGCCCGGTGTTCTCGCTGGGCGACAGGCGGGTGCCGGGTGCCGACCTCGCCTATGGGGAGGCGCTCGCCCGCCATCCGGCCGACGAGCCGCAGGCCCGGGTTTCGCCCGACGATCCGGCCATCATCATCCTGTCCTCCGGGTCGACCGGCGCACCCAAGGGGATCGTGCACAGCAATGCGAACTTCGTGCGCTGGATGCGGGCGGCACCGGCCCTGTTCGGGCACGTCTCGCGCAGCACGCGCCTGCTGGTCATCGTCGGCACGTCGTTCGCGGCCTGGCCGTTTTCGACGGTCTCGGTCCTGTATGGCGGCGGCAGCCTGGTGCTGGTGGAGGGTTTCACGCCGGAGTCCTTCTGCGCGGCCATCGAGCGCGAGAAGGCGACCATGGCAGGCCCGGTGCCGACCATGATCCGCATGCTCGACCCCGCGATCACCAGCCGCTACGACCTCAGCTCGCTGCGCATGATCCTCTGCGCCGGCGAGCCCCCGTCGCCGACCGACATCGAGCGCGTGCGCTCCTGGGCGGACACGGATATCCGCTGCCTGTATCTCGCCTCCGAGTCGGCGCCCGGTGCGGCGACCTACTGGGAGCTGCGCGACCAGACGCTCCTCGGCAAGCCGGTCTGCGCCGGCAAGCCCGTGCCGGGTACCGACCTGCGCGTGGTCGATCCCGAGGGCGGCATCGACGACGTGCTGCCGGCCGGGGAGAGCGGCGAGATCCTGCTGCGCGGCCCGACGATCGCCATGGGCTACCTGAACAATGCCGAACTGACGGCGCGGCGCTTCGTCGGCGGGTGGTGGCGTTCCGGCGACCTCGGGCACCTGGATGCCGACGGTTTCCTGTACGTCTCGGGGCGCACCGACAACACCATCAACAGCGGCGGGATCAAGGTCCAGGGCGAGGAGGTGGAGATCTGCCTCATCGCGCATCCGGGCGTGGCGCAGGTCGCGGTGATCGGCGTCAGGGACCCGAAGTGGGGCCAGCGCATCGAGGCGCATGTCGCCGTGAAGGGCGGGACGACGGAGGCGGAGCTGCGCGATCACTGCCGCGAGCGCCTCGCGTCCTTCAAGCAGCCCAAGACCTACGTGTTCCACGAGCAGTTGCCGGTGGGCGCGACCGGCAAGCTCGACCGGGTGGCGCTGCGACGGCGCTACGCGGCAGGCGACCCCCGGCCAGGAGAATCGACATGAGTGCGGTGACGACGCGATTCGACCAGCACGTGCTGCAGATCCGCATCGACAACCCGGCGAAGAAGAACGCGCTGACCATGGAGATGTACGACGCCATGAGCGAAGCGCTGGAACGCGCCGAGGCCGATACCGCCGTGCGCGCCGTCGTCTTCAGCGGTGCAGGCGGCAACTTCTGCTCGGGCAACGACGTCACCGCCTTCCCGGCGGCCGGCTCGGAACCGGGCGGCCCGAACCCGGTCATGCGCTTCGTCGAGGCGCTGGTCCATGCCAGCGTGCCGATCGTGGCGGCGGTGGAGGGCGTGGCCGCCGGCATCGGCGCCACCATGCTGCTGCATCTCGATGCCGTGGTGGCGAGCGCGGGTTCCAGGATCGTCTTCCCGTTCGTCAACCTGGCGCTGGTGCCCGAGGCGGGCTCCTCGCTGCTGCTGGTGCGCCTGCTCGGCTACACCCGGGCGGCGGATCTGGTCCTGCGGGGCGCATCGGTCGACGGCGGCGAAGCACACCGGCTCGGCATCGTCTCGATGCTGGCCGAACCGGATGCGGTCGGCCAGGTGGCGCTCGAGATCGCCGGCGAGTTCGCGTCCAAGCCGCCGCAGGCGATGCGCCGTTCGAAGCGGCTGATGAAGGGCGACACCGCCGCGCTGATGCAACGGATCCGCGAGGAGGAGCGTGGCGTCTTCCTCGGCCTGAACTCGGCGGAGGGCGCCGAGGCCGTGCGGGCATTCCGCGAGAAGCGCCGGCCGGATTTCTCGCAGGCAAGGTGAGGGAACACCCATGGGCACCCGGCACAAGACTGACCCAGGCACTCCGGCGGCGCCGTCGCCGCGCTTCGAATTCTCCGGTCCGCTGCTGCCGGACTTCGTGCGGCTGAATGGCCGCTGGTACCCGGACAAGCCCGCGGTCGCCGACGAGCAGGCGACGCTGACCTGGGGAGAGCTCGACCGCTACTCGAATGCGGTGGCCAATGGCCTGCGCTCGCTCGGTGTGCGCAACGGCGATTCGGTGGCGATCCTGCTCGAGAATTGTGTCGAGTACGTCGAGATACTCTACGGCGCCTGGAAGGCCGGTGCGGTCGTCGTGCCCCTCAACCTGGCCGTGAACGAGAGCGGCCTGATGATGATGCTGCAGGACGCCACGGTGCGGGTCCTGGTCTGCAGCCCCGCGCAGCGGCAGCGCCTGGCGGAGCGCCTCGGTGAGGCAACCTCGCTGCTTGCCGATGGCGTCATCGTCCACGATGGCGCCTCGGGGCCCTATGTCCGCTGGCGCGACCGGCAGAGCATCAGCCAGCCGGCGGTCACCATTGGCGATGACGAGCCCTGCAACATCATCTACAGCTCCGGGACCACCGCGCTTCCCAAGGGCATCAAGCATGTGCATCGGCGCCGGGTGCAGTCGATCTACGAGCTGGCCATGGCCCATCGCTACCACTACGGGGCCGTGTCGATCTGTCCGATCGGCCTGTATTCGAACACGGCCTGGGGTTCGCTCATGTGCTCGCTGATCGTCGGGGGCACCTGCCTCATCCGTCGCAAGTTCGATCCCGAGGCCTGGATCGAGGACGTCGAGCGCCACCAGGTCACCCACGCGATGATGGTGCCGATCATGTTCCAGCGCATCCTCGATGCGCCGAATTTCCGGCCGGCTGCCGTGAAATCGGTGCAGGCGGTGCTTTCCGGGGGCTCGCCGCTGTTCGAGGGACTCAAGCGCCGCGTGCGGGAGAACTTCTCCTGCGCGGTGATCGAGCTCTACGGGCTGACCGAGGGGTTCATGACCACGTTGCAGCCCGAGGAGACCGAGGGCAGGCTGGCTTCTGTCGGCAAGCCGGTGCGCGGCAACGACTACATCCTGCTGGATGACGACGACCGGCAGGTGGCCTGGGGTGGAACCGGGGAAATCTGCGTGCGCAGCGTGCACTGGATGGTGGAGTACCACAACCGGCCGGACGCCACGCGGGAAGCCATGTTCGTCGACGGCAGCGGCCTGCAGTGGCTGCGCACCGGAGACGTGGGGCGCACCGATCAGGACGGCTATCTCTACATCATCGACCGCAAGAAGTACATGATCCTCTCCGGCTGGCAGAACATCTTCCCGGCCGACATCGAGGCGGTGATGGTCGACCATCCGCTCATTGCCGAGGTCGGCGTCATCGGCGTGCCCGACGAGCGCTGGGGGGAAACCCCGATCGCCATCGTGGTATTGCGCGATGCCGGCGCCGGGGCGGATGCGGCGCAGGCGATCCTCGAGTGGACCAACGAGCGGGTCGGCAAGCGCCAGCGCATCCGGGAGGTGCGCATACACCCGTCGCTGCCGCGCAACCCGAACGGCAAGATCCTGAAGCGCGAACTGCGGCGCGACTACATCGCCGCCGCCGAGGCGGTGGCACGCGCCACGGGCCCGAAGGAGAACCGGTAGCAGATCGCGGCGACTGCGAGCGCTGCCGGCGAGATCACGGCCAGCGAATAGCGGATGCCGTCGGCCTGGGTGAACAGATGGTCGGACAACAGCGCCACGGCGGTGGATCCCAGGCCGATGCCGATGAGATTCACGACGAACAGGTAGAACGCCGACATCTGGCCGCGCAGTTCACCCGGCACGAGTTCCTGCAGGGCAGCCGCGGCGGCGGCGATCGGCATGATCGAGAACAGGTAGGCGAGCCCGAACAGGACGACCGCGAGCACCGGGCTCGACTGGAACCCCAGCAGCGTGCCGGCCGGAATGCCACAGAGCGAGGCCCAGAGGCAGAGCCGCATGCGGCCGACGGTCCGTTCCCGTGCAAACTGGCGGTCTGCCAGCCAGCCGCCGCCCGTGAGGCCGAGCAGACCGCCGACCAGGAGCGCGATGCCCACGGCGAGGCCAGCCTGCGCGATCGACCACCCATAGGTGCGCACCAGCATCACGGGCATCCAGGACACGATGGCAAACGCCCCGAGGTTCGAGAACGCCACGCCGAGGTGATGGCCGGCGAGGGCGCGGCGGCGGAGGGCCGCGAAACGCAGCACCGCCGGGATCGGCACCACCGGCGGGGCGGCGCCCGGCCGGATGTTGCGCCGTGCCGGTTCCTGCAACGCCCGGATGGCCAGGGCCACCAGCAGGCCGGGAAGTCCCACGTAGAAGAACGTCAACTGCCAGGGACGCACCTCGCCGACCAGCGGCAGGAACACGGCCTCCTGCCCGCTCGCGAAATGGACGATGAAGCCCCCGAGCGCCATGGCGATGCCGGCGCCGAGTGCAGAGCCGAGGTTGTAGATGCCGAGCGCCAGCCCGAGCCGGCGCCCGTCGAAGACATCCGCGAACAGCGAGTAGGCGGCTGGCGACAGCGTGGCCTCGCCGACACCGACCCCGATGCGGGCGGTGAAGAGCTGCCAGTAGGTCTGTGCCAGGCCAGACATCGCCGTCATCGCGCTCCAGAGCGCGATGCCAAGCGCCGCGATCCGCACCCGGCTGTACCGGTCGATGGCACGCCCGATCGGCAGGCCGACCAGGGTGTAGAACAAGGCAAACGCCAGGCCCTGCAGCAGGCTGATCTGGAAGTCGGACAGGCCGAGGTCGCGCCGCAGCGGCTCGACCATCAGGCTCAGGATCATGCGGTCGATGAAGGAAAAGACGTAGGCGACGAGGAAGGCACCGACGATGAGCCACTGGCGGAGGGTCCAGGAGGGGCTGCCTGCTTGCGGTCCGGCGGTCATGGCGACATCGGCTGCGCGGCTGGGATGCCGCAGCCGGCCCTTCCTGATGCGGTGGATGCGAGCCATCTTAGCCGCAGGAAGGGATCGCGCACCATGCCCATCGCCGGCTACACTGCCCGGCCCGGATCGACGCCGATGGTGCATCGTGCCTGCCATGCTTCTGGTTCTGCGGCCCGCCTGGTCGAGGTGAGACATGACCGCGTCTGCTGACACGCCTGTTCCCGCCGAATTCGTGCAGGCCCTGCGCGAGATGGGGCTGGCCGGCACCCGGCCGCTGACCGGCGAGCCGCTGACCGGCGGCGTGTCCTCCGACATCTGGCGCATCGACACGGAGCAGGGTCCGCTCTGCGTCAAGCGGGCGCTTGCGAAGCTGCGGGTCGAGGCCGACTGGCGTGCGCCGATCGAACGCAATCTCTACGAGGCACGCTGGATGGAAGTCGCCAACGCGGCGCATCCCGGCAGCGCGCCGCGTGTCCTCGGCCAGCACCCGGGGCTCGGCGTGCTCGCCATGAGCTACCTGGCATCGTCCGGTTACCGGCTGTGGAAGCAGTCCTTGCGCGAGGGCCAGGCGGACCCGGCGACGGCGCACTCCGTGGGCGCCGTGCTCGGGCAGATCCACGCCTGGTCGGCCGCGCACCCGGAACTCGCGGCCCAGTTCGCCACCGACGCGATCTTCTTCGACATCCGCCTGGAGCCGTACCTGCTCGCCACGGCACGGCGCCATCCCGACCTCGCCCCGGCGCTGGAGCGGCTGGTGGCGGTGACGCGCTCGCACACCGTCGCCCTGGTGCACGGCGATGTCAGCCCGAAGAACATCCTCATCGGGCCGCAGGGGCCGGTGTTCCTCGATGCCGAATGTGCCTGGTGGGGCGATCCGGCGTTCGACATCGCCTTCTGCCTGAATCACCTGCTGCTGAAGTGCCTGTGGAACCCGCCGGCCACGAACGCGTTGCTCGCGGCCTTCGAGGCGCTCGCCGCCGGTTACCTGCAGGCCGTGGCGTGGGAGCCGCGTCCCGCGCTCGAGCGCCGGGCTGCGGAACTCCTGCCCGGGCTGCTGCTGGCGCGCGTCGACGGCAAGTCGCCGGTCGAGTACGTGACCGCCGAGGCGCAGCGCGACCAGGTCAGGCGCGTGGCGCGCGAGCTGCTGCTCCGGCCGGTCGACCAGTTGTCTTCTGTATGCGCCGCCTGGCGCGAGGAACTCGCACGATGAAATCCCGCAACATCCGCTCGATCCATGCGCGTCGCGTGTGGGACAGCCGCGGTCGCCCGACGGTCGAAGCCGAGGTGACGCTGAACGACGGCGCCGTTGGTCGCGCCATCGTCCCGGCCGGGGCCTCCCGGGGCACGCGCGAGGCGCTCGAATTGCGGGATGGGACGGAGCGTTTCGGCGGCTTCGACGTGCAGCACGCCGTCGCCAACGTGAACGGCGAGATCGCCGGCGCGCTCACCGGCTGCCCGGCCGACAACCAGGCTGCGCTCGACGAACGGCTCATCGCCCTGGACGGCACGCCGGCCAAGACGCGCCTCGGGGCAAACGCGACGCTGGCGGTGTCGATGGCTGCGGCGCACGCCACGGCCGCCTCGCTGCGGGTGCCGCTCTACGTCCATCTCGGTGGCGAGGAGGCCACGTTGCTGCCGATGCCGCAGATCCAGATCTTCGGTGGCGGGGCGCACGCCGGCCGGCGCGTGGACCTGCAGGATTTCATGATCGTGTGCCCCGGTGCGACGAGTTTTGCCCAGGCGCTGGAGTGGACCGCCGAGGTCTATCGCAGTGCCGGCGAGCTGATGCGCTCGCGCGGCGCCGCCGCCGGCGTCGCCGACGAGGGTGGCTGGTGGCCGGACTTCGCCACCAACGAGCAGGCACTGGAGACGCTGGTCGCGGCCATCGAACGCGCCGGCTTCGTGCCCGGCAGCGAGGTGGCGATCGCACTCGACGTGGCTGCCTCCGAATGGGGTCGCAATGGGCGCTACACGCTCGGGCTCGAGTCGCGAAACCTGGACTCCGACGGCCTGATCGAGGTGCTGTTGCGCTGGATCGAGCGCTACCCGATCGCCTCGATCGAGGACCCGCTCGCCGAGGATGACCCCGAGGGCTTCGCGCGATTCACGCGGGCGGTGGGCAACCGCCTGCAGGTGGTCGGCGACGACTTCCTCGTGACGGACGTGCAGCGTGTGCGCGAGGCCGCTGCGATCGGGGCGGCGAACACCGTGTTGTTGAAGCCCAATCAGCGCGGCACGCTCACCGAGACGCTGCAGGCCTGGCGGGCCGCGCAGTCGGTCGGCTACGCGGCGATTGTCTCGGCGCGCTCCGGAGAGACCGAAGACACCACCATCGTGGATCTCGCGATCGGCTGGCGGGTCGGCCAGCTCAAGGTCGGCTCCTTCGCGCGCAGCGAGCGCATGGCCAAGTGGAACGAGGCCTTGCGCATCGAGGAACGGCTCGGCTCGCGGGCCCGCTTCGCCGGCGCGGCGGTGTTCGGGCGCAATCCGGCCTAGCCGGGAGCGGGGGGCAATTCACGCAGATGGCGGGGGACGGTTCACTCGACTCCCGTCAAAAGGGAGTCGAGTGAACCGTCCCCCGCCATC
>JADZBS010000031.1 GCA_020851975.1 Gammaproteobacteria bacterium
ATCGTGGTCGGCCCGACGCTGAAGCTGCACCAGTGCGGCCTGCCGAAGAAGATGGCCCTGGAACTGTTCAAGCCGTTCATCTTCTCCAAGCTGCAGCTGCGTGGCGAGGCGACCACCATCAAGGCGGCTAAGCGCCTGGTGGAGCGTGAAGGACCCGAGGTCTGGGACATTCTCGAGGACGTGATCCGCGAGCATCCCGTGATGCTCAACCGCGCTCCGACCCTGCACCGCCTCGGCATCCAGGCGTTCGAGCCGGTGTTGATCGAGGGCAAGGCAATCCAGCTGCACCCGCTGGTGTGCACCGCGTTCAACGCGGACTTCGACGGCGACCAGATGGCCGTGCACGTGCCGCTGTCGCTGGAAGCGCAGCTCGAGGCGCGTGCGTTGATGATGTCGACCAACAACATCCTCTCGCCTGCCAATGGTGATCCCATCATCGTGCCGTCGCAGGACGTGGTGCTCGGCCTCTACTACATGACCCGCGAGCGGATCAATGCACGCGGCGAAGGCATGGTGTTCTCCGACGTGCGCGAGGCACACCGGGCCTACGAGAGCCGCCTGGTCGACCTGCACGCGAAGGTCCGCTGCCGCATCCAGGACAGCGAACTGGGCGAGGATGGCGTTATCACCCACCGCACGCGTTTCCTGGCGACGACCGTTGGCCGGGCGCTGCTTTCCGACGTGCTGCCCGAGGGCCTGCCGTTCGAGTTGATCAACCGGAACATGGACAAGAAGGCCATCTCCGGCTGCATCAACCAGTGTTACCGGCAGGTCGGTCTGAAGAAGACCGTGGTGTTCGCCGACCAGCTGATGTACACGGGTTTCTACTACGCCACGCGCGCCGGCATCTCCATCGGCGTCAACGACATGTACGTGCCCGAGGAGAAGGGCGGGATCCTCGATGCAGCCGACAAGGAGGTCAAGGAGATCCAGGAGCAGTTCGCCAACGGTCTCGTGACCAACGGCGAGCGCTACAACCGCGTGGTCGACATCTGGTCGCGAACCAACGACCAGGTGGCCAAGGCGATGATGGAGAAACTCGGCAAGGAGGAGATCGTCACGGCTGCCGGCGAGAAGGTGCAGCAGCCGTCGTTCAACTCGATCTTCATGATGGCCGACTCCGGCGCCCGCGGCTCGGCCGCCCAGATCCGCCAGCTGGCGGGCATGCGTGGCCTGATGGCGAAGCCGGACGGCTCGATCATCGAGACGCCGATCACGGCGAACTTCCGCGAGGGCCTCGACGTCCTGCAGTACTTCATTTCGACGCACGGCGCGCGCAAGGGGCTCGCCGACACGGCGCTGAAGACGGCCAACTCAGGCTACCTGACCCGCCGCCTGGTTGACGTGGCCCAGGACCTGGTGGTCACCGAGGTCGATTGCGGCACGCGCGGCGGCCTGTTGATGACACCACTCGTCGAGGGCGGCGACGTGGTCGAGCCACTGCGCGAGCGGGTGCTTGGCCGGGTGCTGGCCGACGACGTGGTCAACCCTGCCGACGGCAAGCTGATCCTGGAAGCCGGTGTCCTGCTGGACGAGCACAAGGTGCGCCGCCTCGAGCATTTCAGCATCGACCAGGTGAGGGTGCGTTCGCCCATCACCTGCAACACCCGCTACGGCGTGTGCTCGCAGTGCTACGGGCGCGACCTGGCCCGTGGCCACCGCGTCAACATCGGCGAGGCGGTCGGCGTGATAGCCGCGCAGTCGATCGGCGAACCCGGAACGCAGCTCACCATGCGGACCTTCCACATCGGCGGCGCCGCCTCGCGGGCGGCAGCCGCGAGCAGCGTGGAGGTCAAGCGCGAGGGTGTCGTGCGTCTGCACAACATCAAGACCGTCAAGCACGAGAAGGGCTACCTCGTGGCGGTGAGCCGGTCGGGTGTGGTCGGCATCATGGACGCCCAGGGGCGCGAGCGCGAGCGCTACAAGCTGCCTTACGGCGCTACCATCTCTGCTGCCGATGGCGAGGTCGTCAAGGCCGGTCAGGTGGTCGCCACCTGGGATCCGCACACCCACCCCGTCGTGGCCGAGGTTTCCGGCTTCCTCAAGTTCGAGGACTTCCTCGACGGCGTGAGCGTCGCCGAGCAGGTCGACGAGGTCACGGGGCTTTCCAGCATCGTGATCATGGACCCGAAGCAGCGTGGCTTCAGCGGCAAGGAACTGCGCCCACGGGCGCGCCTGGTCGACAGCAAGGGCAAGGAGACCTGCTTCCTCAACACCGACATCCCGGCGGTGTACGCGCTGCCGGCCGGTGCGATCGTCAACATGACCGACGGCTCCAAGGTGACGATCGGTGACGTCATCGCGAGGATTCCGCAGGAGACGTCCAAGACACGTGACATCACCGGTGGCCTGCCGCGCGTGGCGGACCTCTTCGAGGCGCGGCGGCCAAAGGAACCGGCCATCCTGGCCGAATACACCGGCACCGTCAGCTTCGGCAAGGAGACCAAGGGCAAGCGCCGCCTTGTGATCACCGACGAGCGCGGCAACAAGCACGAGGAGCTGATCCCGAAGTGGCGGCACCTGTCGGTGTTCGAGGGCGAGCAGATCGAGCGTGGCGAGGTCATCGCCGACGGCGAACCCAACCCCCATGACATCCTGCGCCTGCAGGGCGTCGGCCGGCTGGCGGAGTTCCTGGTGCGCGAGATCCAGGACGTCTACCGGCTGCAGGGCGTGAAGATCAACGACAAGCACATCGAGGTGATCATCCGCCAGATGCTGCGCAAGGCGGAGGTCGGCACCACGGGAGACAGCAACCTCCTGCGCGGGGAGCAGATGGAGCGTTCCCGCGTCGTGGACATCAACGAGGCGTTGCTGCGCCAGGGCAAGGAACCGGCAGCCTGGGAGCCGTTGCTCCTCGGCATCACCAAGGCCTCGCTCGCCACCGAGTCGTTCATTTCGGCTGCTTCCTTCCAGGAGACCACCCGGGTCCTGACCGAGGCAGCGGTTCGCGGCATGCAGGACGACCTGCGGGGGCTCAAGGAGAACGTGATCGTGGGCCGGCTGATTCCAGCCGGTACCGGTTACCGCTTCCATGCCGACAAGCGCCGGACCCGGGAACAGCAGCTGGCCGAGGAGCTGCAGAACCTGGACCAGCCGGCAGAAGCGGTCGCGGAGTCCGATGAGACGGCCGAGGCCGGTGGCCCCGGCGAGACGGGCGAGCAGGCGCAGGCTGGTGCGGAGTGATCCGGGCAGGCGCAGGGCCGGGCTGCCGGCCCCGGCCTTGCTTGACACTGGTTTGGGCCGGCCAATAAAATTCGCGGTCCTCGCCAGAGCGCAGCTCAGCGCCGCGAGCGCCATAGATCCGCGGGCCGAAACGCCCGCAGCACAAGGTCAGCCCGGATGCGGGATGTCATCTGGAAAGATGCGCCGCATGCGGGCTGAAGCGTTTTTGTCCGGTTATTTGCAGCCCTGAGAGTGCCGCATGGCTACCGTCAACCAACTCGTCCGCAAGTCGCGCCGCCCGAATGCCTACAAGACGAACGTGCCAGCCCTCCAGGGCAGCCCGCAGAAGCGCGGCGTGTGCACGCGCGTGTACACCACGACGCCGAAGAAGCCCAACTCGGCGCTGCGCAAGGTCGCCCGTGTACGCCTGACCAACGGCTACGAGGTGACGAGCTACATCGGCGGCGAGGGCCACAACCTGCAGGAGCACTCGGTGGTGCTGATCCGCGGTGGTCGCGTCAAGGATCTGCCCGGCGTGCGCTACCACACCGTGCGCGGCACGCTCGATTGCTCAGGCGTCTCCGACCGCAAGAAGAGCCGGTCGAAGTACGGCGCCAAGCGTCCCAAGAAGTAATTTCCCAGGCACACCGACGGCGAACCCAGTATGTCCAGACGAGCACAGGCCCCCCGGCGCGAAATCCTCCCGGATCCGCTGCACGAGAGCGAGATGCTGGCCAAGTTCATCAACATGGTGATGCGCCAGGGCAAGAAGTCCGCGGCGGAGAGCATCGTCTACGGTGCCATCGAACGCATTGCCGAGCGCACCGGCCAGGCAGAACCCCAGGCCCTCGAGACGCTGCAGAAGGCGCTCGACAACGTGAAGCCGATGGTCGAGGTGAAATCCCGCCGCGTCGGTGGCGCGACCTATCAGGTGCCGGTCGAGGTGCGGCCGCAGCGTCGCCAGACGCTCGCCATGCGCTGGGTGATCGAGGCGGCGAAAGGCCGCGGCGAGAAGTCGATGGCCCAGCGGCTCGCCAACGAGCTGATGGATGCCGCCGACAACCGTGGCTCCGCCGTCAAGAAGCGCGAAGACACACATCGCATGGCCGACGCCAACAAGGCGTTCGCCCACTACCGCTGGTAACCGGCCCTGTCGGTCTCCAGGGATAGCAGCCGTGCCACGCATCACGCCCATCGAGCGGTACCGGAACATCGGCATCTCCGCTCATATCGATGCGGGCAAGACGACCACCACGGAGCGGGTCCTGTTCTACACCGGTGTCTCGCGCCACCTGGGTGAAGTCCACGACGGCACGGCCGTGATGGACTGGATGGAGCAGGAGCAGGAACGGGGCATCTCCATCACGGCTGCCGCGACGACCTGCTTCTGGCGGGGAATGGAGCAGCAGTTCCCCGAGCATCGAATCAACATCATCGATACGCCCGGCCATGTCGACTTCACGGTCGAAGTCGAGCGTTCGCTGCGGGTGCTCGACGGTGGCGTGGTGGTGTTCTGCGCCGTCGGTGGCGTGGAGCCGCAGTCCGAGACGGTCTGGCGCCAGGCCGACCGCCATGGCGTGCCGCGCATCTGCTTCGTGAACAAGATGGACCGGCCGGGAGCCGATTTCTACGGCGTGCTGGCCCAGATCCGCGAGCGCCTCGGCGCGGTGCCGGTGGCAATCCAGTTGCCGGTCGGCGCGGAGGACGGCTTTCGCGGCATCGTCGACCTGCTGCAGATGAAGATGGTCTGCTGGGACGAGGACACGCTCGGCGTCGGCTTCGAAGTCCATGACGTGCCCGCGGAGATGGCGGATCGCGCCCGGGATTGCCGCGAGCAGGTGGTGGCCGCTGCGGCTGACGCTGACGAGGCGTTGCTCGCGAAGTATCTGAAGACTGGTGACCTCGACGCCGCCGATGTCAGGCGTGGCCTGCGCCAGCGGGTGCTCGCCGGCGAGATCGTGCTGGTGACCTGCGGGTCGGCGTATCGCAACAAGGGTGTTCAGGCGCTGCTCGACGCCGTGGTCGAATTCCTGCCCTCACCGGCCGACCGGCCTGCGGTCCGCGGCCTGGGCCCGGACGGCACACCCGCCGAGCGCGTGGCCCGCGATGATCAGCCCTTCGCAGCCCTGGCGTTCAAGATTGCCAACGACCCGTTCGTCGGCACGCTGACGTTCTTCCGGGTGTACTCCGGGGTGCTCAGTGCCGGTGACAGCGTCTACAACCCCCGCCGCGCCTGCAGCGAACGCGTCGGGCGGCTGGTGCAGATGCACGCCAACGACCATGAGGAAATTGGCGAGGTGCGCGCTGGCGACATCGCCGCGGCGGTCGGGCTGCACGAATTCACCACCGGCGACACGCTCACCGATTCGCGTGATGTCATCGTGCTGGAGCGCATGGAGTTCCCGCGCCCGGTGATCTCGGTCGCGGTCGAGCCGCGCACGACCGCCGATCAGCAGCGGCTGGACGAAGCCCTGCAGCGACTGGTTGGCGAGGATCCCTCGGTCGAGGTGCGGTCGGATGCCGAGTCCGGCCAGACCATCCTGTCGGGCATGGGCGAGTTGCACCTGGAAATCGTCCTCGACCGGCTGCGGCGCGAGTCCGGCGTGGAGACCAGGGCCGGGCACCCGCGCGTTGCCTATCGCGAGACCGTGTCCGTCGAGGTGGAGCAGGAAGGCCGGTACACGCGCCCGGCCGGTGATCGCGGCCAGTTCGCCCGGGTCGTGCTCGGTATCGCGCCGGCGCCGGCGGGCGCCGGCTACCGGTTCGAGAATGCCCTGCCGGAGGGCGTTCTGCCGCCGCGGTTCGTCGCCGCCGTCGACCAGGGCGTGCGCGAGCAACTCGGTTGCGGGGTGCTCGCCGGTGAGCCAGTGACCGACGTGCGGGTCACGCTGCGCGCGGCCACGCTGCACGAGACGGATTCGAACGAACTCGCTTTCAAGATGGCCGGATCGATCGCATTTCGCGAAGGGTGCAACCGTGCGAGTCCGGTGCTCCTGGAACCCATCATGCGGGTCGCCGTGGTAACGCCGGAGCAGTTCGTGGGCGAGATCCATGGGGACCTGAGCCGCCGCCGCGCTGCGTTGCAGGGCTTCGATGTCCTGCCTGCCGGGCGGGTGGTGCGGGCGGAGGTGCCGCTCGCCGGGATGTTCGGTTATGCGACCGGCCTGCGTTCGCTCACGCAGGGCCGGGCCACGTATTCCATGGAATTCGTCCGGTACGAGCGGGTACCGCCGCAGGTGGCGGCGGCGCTGGTCCGCCAGCACTGAAGCCAGGGATAACCGCGGTGGCCGGCTTGCCGGCGCCGCACGTCAAAGGTCGGGAGATCGGGGTCATGTCAAAAGCCAAATTCGAACGCAAGAAGCCGCACGTGAACGTTGGGACGATTGGTCACGTGGACCATGGGAAGACGACGCTGACCTCGGCGCTGACGAAGGTGATGGGGGAGAAGTTTGGCGGCGAGTACCGTGCGTACGATCAGATTGACGCGGCGCCGGAGGAGAAGGCGCGCGGGATCACGATTGCGACGGCGCACGTGGAGTACGAGAGTCCGAAGCGGCACTACGCGCACGTGGACTGTCCGGGTCATGCTGACTACATCAAGAACATGATCACGGGTGCGGCGCAGATGGACGGGGCGATTCTGGTGGTATCGGCCGCTGACGGACCGATGCCGCAGACGCGCGAGCACATTCTGCTGGCGCGCCAGGTGGGTGTGCCCTACATCGTGGTGTACATGAACAAGGCCGACATGGTCGACGACAAGGAGCTGCTGGAGCTCGTGGAGATGGAGGTTCGCGACCTGCTGTCGACGTACGAGTTTCCGGGCGACAAGACGCAGATCATCATTGGTTCGGCGCTGAAGGCGCTTTAGGGTGACAAGAGCGAGATCGGGGTAGCCTCGATCGAGAAGCTGGTGGAGGCGCTGGACGCCTATATCCCTGAGCCGGTGCGGGCCATTGACGGGCCGTTTCTGATGCCGATCGAGGACGTGTTTTCGATTTCCGGCCGTGGCACGGTGGTCACGGGTCGCGCCGAGCGCGGCAAGGTCAAGGTGGGTGACGAGATCGAGATTGTCGGCATCAAGGCGACGACCAAGACGATCTGCACGGGTGTGGAGATGTTCCGGAAGCTGCTTGACGAGGGGCAGGCCGGGGACAACGTGGGCATTCTGCTGCGTGGCACCAAGCGGGAGGAAGTCGAGCGCGGGCAGGTGCTGGCCAAGCCCGGTTCGATCACGCCGCACACGCATTTTGAGGCCGAGGTGTACGTGCTGACGAAGGAGGAGGGCGGGCGTCACACGCCGTTCTTCAAGGGCTACCGGCCGCAGTTTTACTTTCGCACCACGGACGTGACCGGTGCGGTGGAGTTGCCGGAGGGCACCGAGATGGTGATGCCTGGCGACAACATCAAGATGAAGGTGAAGCTGATCAACCCGATTGCGATGGAGAACGGGTTGCGGTTTGCCATTCGCGAGGGTGGCCGCACGGTCGGCGCCGGCGTGGTGGCGAAGATCCTCGAGTAGGA
>JADZBS010000032.1 GCA_020851975.1 Gammaproteobacteria bacterium
GGTCGGCATCGCCGCCGGCGTCGGGCTACTGATTGGCTTGCTGGTCGGGCGTCGCTGAGAGCGGCGAGGGCAGGGTCGCGGCCCGTGTCAGATCCCGCCTCCGCTGGCCCGGTTGCCCGACTCTTCGCGTCGGGGAGCAGGTTGATCGCCACCGTGGTGGCGCTGCTGCGCACGCGGCTGGAACTCCTTTCCGTCGAATTGCAGCTCGAAGTGCGGTGGCTGGCGAGCATGCTCGCCTGGCTCGTCGTGGCGATCCAGGCGGCGATGTTCGCGTTCGTCATGGCGGCGTTCTGGATCGTGCTCTTCTTCTGGGACACGCATCGCCTGCTGGCGGCGGGACTCGTGACGGCCGGTTTCCTGGCCCTGGCCGTCGGCGCCGCGTGGCGCCTCGCCTGGCAGCTGCGCACGCGTCCGCCGTTTCTCGCGGGCACGCTGGCCGAGCTGAAGCGCGACGGCGAACAGCTGCGCGGTCCGCCGTGACCGCCAGCCGGGGGATGCTCGCCGCGCGACGCGACCAGCTGCTCAGCCAGTCGGCGCAACAGCGCGAGACCTTGCGGTGGCAATTCGACGCGGCGGCAATGCCGCTGCTTGCCGCCGACCGCGGACTCGTCAGGGTGGGACGGCTCATGGGACATCCGATCGTGACAGTCGGCACGCTCCTGCTGCTCGCCGTGATGGTGCGTCGTGGCACCCTGCGTGGCGTCGGTACGATGCTGGCGCTGGCGGGATCCACCGCGCGCCTCGGGCGCCTGCTCGGCGGGGGAGCCGTGGGCGGCCGCTGACCGGCCGTCGCTGCCTCAGATCACGCCCTGGTCCTGCAGGCGGCGCAGGTCCGCATCGCTGAATCCGAGCAGCCCGCCGAAGATCTCCTGGTTGTGTGCTCCGATGGCCGGTCCGGGCCACTCGGTTCGCCCCGGCGTGTCGCTCAGCAGCGGCGCCATGGCCGGGATGGTGAGATCGCGTCCATCCACCTGCACCGTCTCGAACAGGCCGCGCGCCCGGAAGTGCTCGTCGTTCATCATGTCGACGACGCTGTAGATCGGCCCGGCCGGCACATCCACCCGCTCGAGTGCGCCGAGCACCTCGGTCGACGACAGGGTGCTGGTCCAGGCGGTGATGGCCACATCGAGTTCCTTCTCGTGCTGAACGCGGCCGGCATTGTTGGCCATGCGCGGATCCTCGGCGAGGTCCGCGCGGCCCATGGCATGCATGAGGCGCTTGTAGATCGAGTCGCCATTGCCGCCGATGATGACGAACTTGCCATCGCGACAGCGGTAAGTGTTGGTCGGCACGATGCCGGTGAGGGTGGAGCCGGAGGGTTCACGCACCACGCCGGCACCGGAATATTCCGGGACCACGCCTTCCATCATGTTGAAGACGGCCTCGTAGATCGCGGTATCGATGACCTGGCCGCCGGCGCCCTGGTCCTTGAAACGGTGTACGCAGGCGAGGAGCACGCCGATGACGCAATGCACGGCGGCGAGCGTGTCGCCGAGGCTCAGGTTCGGGCGCACGGGGGCCTGGCCCGGGAAGCCGTTGACGTAGCGGAAGCCGCCGACGCCCTCGCAGACGGAAGCGAACCCGGTGCGCGAGGCATAGGGCCCGGTCTGCCCGTAGCCCGAGATGCGCGCGTAAATCAGCTCCGGATGCGTGCGGCGCAGGTCATCGGGGCCGAGGCCCCACTTCTCCATGGCGCCCGGACGGAAGTTCTCCACCAGGATGTCCGATTTCGCGGCGAGCTGGCGCACGATCTCGCGCCCTTCGGCGTTGCGAAGATTGACGGTGACGCACTTCTTGTTGCGTCCGAGGCTGTGCCACCAGAGCGAAACGCCGTCCTTCATGACCCGCCAGGTGCGGATCGGATCGCCCGTGCCGGGCGGCTCGACCTTGATGACCTCGGCGCCGTAATAGCCGAGGATGCTGGTGGTGAACGGTCCGGCGAGGAGTTGTCCCAGTTCGAGGACCCGCAGGCCGTCGAGCGGCCGGGGATTGGCTTGGTTTTTCATGCGCGGCAGTCTAGCCGAGCCGCACACCGCGCCCCAAGTTCAATTTGAGCAGGCCGAGTGCCCGGCCCGTCCGGCGCGGCGGTCAACGGAGCCGGGCGACACCGACATAATGGAAGGCGATGAACCGCGGGCCGTCGAAATAGGCGCGCTCGATGTGCTCGAACTCGAAACCCGCGGCCTCGACGAGCCGGTCGATGGGCCGGTTCGGGTTGCACCCCGCCAGCCCGCGCAAGACCGGCGCGAGACGATCCTGGAGCCGGGCGACTTCGGCATCCGGCGCCCGACCGTGCTCGAAGAACAGCAGGCGCCCGTCAGGCCGCAGCACCCGTCGCATTTCCAGGAGGGCCGTCTCGACGTCGGGAATCGAGCACAGCGTCCAGGTGCTCACCACGGTGTCGATCGAGGCAGGCTCGAGCGGCAGGGCCTCGGCGCCGCAGTCGAGCAACGACACGGGGAAGCGCATGGCGTCGGCGACGCCGCTCGCTGCCTCGCGCAACGGTGCCGCCGGCTCGACGCCGAACAGGTGCTGGACGGCGTCACCGTAGTAGGGCAGGTTCAGGCCGGCGCCGACGCCGACCTCCAGGACGCGACCGCGCGCACGCGGCGGCGTACGGCCGCGATACTGCGTCATGACCCGGTTGCGCATGCCACGGTCGATCAGCCATGGCAGGATGCGTCGCTGGTACACGCTCATCGGTGCGGCAACGGAGGGGAGAGCGTCGGTGTCATGGCGCGTGCTGGCGCCGGTCGATGGCGGTGGCGACCAGCTCCAGGAAGCTCACCTCGTCGCGGACTGCGGCGAGTTCCCGGGCCTCGACTGTGTACCCGTAGCGCTCCGCCATGGCTTCGTAGCGCGGCCGACGGTGCTGTACCAGCTCCGGAAAGATCCATCGCACGAAACGGTCGGGCTCGATTTCCTCCGGCGTCGACAGCCCCTCCTGCTGCAGGTAGGTGACGAGCCGGCTGTCGAGGAAGTCCTCGCGATAGTACAGCGGCTTGGGGTCGCGGATGGCGCGGCGTATCAGCTCCTGCTCCATGTCGGGCCCCGCGCGCAGGTACAGGATCAGCGTGCGCTCCGACAGGACGCGCAGCATTTCGTCATCGTCGATCTCGCAGATGCTGCCGCCGGCGTCGTTCAGGAAATAGTCGTAACCGTAGATCTCCTTGGCCTTGTCGATGAAAGCCTCCACGTCCTTCATGGCGGCTGCTTCCGCGTCGCGATGCAGCCGCTGGCGTTGCTTGAACTCCCCGAGCGGCAGCCCGCCGGCCTCGGGCCGGCCGATCTTGCCGAGGAAGGTGGAGATCGGGTGCAGGTTGTCGATGGTGATGTTGCTGGCGATGTAGATGGAGTCGGTGCGCAGCAGGTCGCGCAGGAAACCGACCTGCATGGCCTGGCGCTTGATGTTGTCGAGGATCGGCTCCTCGAGGTACTTGGTGCCGATGCGGTAGTCCCCGGAGTAGTGGAACCACCGCTCCCGGGGCAGCTTGTTGGCCAGCGTCGTCTTGCCGACGCCTGACATGCCGAGCAGGGTGATGGCCTTGCGTGGCCAGGCCAGGAACTCATCGCGGGTCATGAACATGGCGGCACTTGTCAGTGTGGGTGTCGGCGGAATGCGGGCACCCCGGAGGTCGACTCCAGGGTCAGCAGTAATTTTATTTTATCGTGATTAAACATATACATGCGAATTATTCATATCGCTGAACATTGTTTCCTGGCGGCGCTGTTCAGAGTCCAGCCAGGCGCCGGTGCAGGTCGAGCGCCTCGGTATTGGGACGCTGTTCGGAATCGGCGGGGAAGCGCAGCGGACGACCCGCGAGGATGCGATAGCTGCTGTCGGCCAGGTCGTCCGCCAGGATGACCGCCATGGTGCGGGTGTCGATGGCGAGCTTGCCGAGGTCGAACAGCGTGTGCAGGTCCGCGCGCAGCAACAGGCCGTTGGACGGATGCTGCGTGAACTTGCCCCGGTACGGAACGATATAGGCCGCCTCCAGCGCATCGAGCGCGTTGCAACTGGTCAGCGCGCAGCGGTATTCGTAGGCGGCCAACAGTTGCTGGCGGAAAGCCGGGTGCCCGCGCCGGCGGATGATGCCCTCGATGACCTGATTGCGGCCCGACTTGCCGTCGTCGGGATCGAAGGCCTGCAGGCGGGCCAGTTCGCGCTCGGAGATCTGGATCAGGCCGCTGATGTCGAGCATCGGCCCGCCGGCGGAGCTGGTGAGCAGACGCCGGCGCACGAAGCGCTCGACCGAGCCGAACTCGCTCTCGATGCGTCGCACCGTCTCGTCCGGGATGCGCTCGAATTCACCGAACTGCTCCGGCAGGAAATCCGCCAGCACGGAGTAGGGCTGACCGAGGGCAATCGGTTCGCTCAGGAAGAAGAGGTACTGGCGCAGCGCCGACTCTTCGGTGTCGGGACCCCAGATCGCGCGTGCCGCGCGTTCGTTCTGGTATCGCCCCAGGACCCGCGCGTAGTAGCGATAGGCACCCTTGTAGCCGAGAAGCACGAAGTCGCCCCGCGCCATCAGGAACCAGTTTTCGATGTGGCCGTCGCCCGGTGGCAGTCCCCAGGCGAAGAAGCCATGGCCGTGGCGTTCGATGTCGATCAGTTCCGGGTCGGTCGAGTCGCTGAAGCTGCGGATGACGACCTGCCGGTCGATCGGGTGGGCGATCGACTTCTCCGCGTCGTTGCGGTCCCGGGCCTGCTCGGCGCCGGCAACGAAAATCCTGGCCATGGTGTCGGGTCGATCGTCCGCGCCGGATCCGGAGGCGATAGTCTGGCAGGAAATCGCCGTGCTGTAACGCCGGGCGGGCTGCGCGTGCCCGGGGTAAGCAGGTATCATGAGCCGCTTTTCGCGCCGCCGGCGGCAGATTCGCCGGTGGTGCGTCCTTCAGCAGGCGGAAACCCGAGATGGCGCAGGACAACTGGCTGGTTCACAAGTTCGGTGGCACGAGCGTGGCCGATGCCGATTGTTTCCGGCGCGTGGCCGACATTCTGCTGGCTGAAAAGACCCCCCGGCAGGCCGTGGTGGTGTCCGCCATGGCGAAAATGACGGATGCGCTGCTCTCGCTGGTGGCCGGCGCCGAGAAGTCCTCGGCCACCATCGCGCCCGGGCTCGAGGTGCTCGCCACACGCTACCGCAACACGGCAGCCGCCCTGTTGCCCGCGGCGGCAGCCGCGCCGGTCCTGAGCGCCTTCGATACGGACCTCGCCGACGCCCGCGACGTGCTGCACGCGATCTCGCTGGTCCGCTCGGCTGCCGAGCGCAGCCGCGACCTCATCGCCGGTTACGGCGAGTTGTGGTCTTCCCGCCTGCTGGCAGCCTACCTCACGGAACGCTGCCGTCAGGCGGGCAGTGATCGTTCCGTACGCTGGGTGGACGCCCGCCAGGTCATCGTCATCGAGCACGGCGAACTCGGGCCAGCGGTGCAGTGGGCCGAGTGCCGTGAGCGGGCAGGGCGGGTGCTCGGCGACATGACGGGCGGCATCGCCGTGATCACGGGCTTCATCGCCTCCGACCGCAGCGGCCTGTACACCACGCTCGGCCGCAACGGCAGCGATTTCTCCGCTTCCATCGTCGGGGCGCTGCTCGACGCCGGCAGGATCGTGATCTGGACCGATGTCGACGGCGTCATGAGTGCCGACCCGAACCGTGTGCCAGAGGCGGCCATCATCCGCGAGTTGTCCTACAACGAGGCCATGGAACTCGCCTATTTCGGGGCCAAGGTCATCCATCCGCAGACCATGGCGCCGGCGGTGCAGCGCTCGATCCCGATCTTCATCAAGAACACCTTCAATCCGGCGGCGCCCGGTTCGCGCATCGGTGCCGCCGACGGCCGCAGTGCCGACCAGATCAAGGGTGTCACTTCGGTCGACGACGTGGCGCTCGTCAACGTCGAAGGTACCGGCATGATCGGCGTGCCCGGTACGGCCGACCGGTTGTTCGGCGCGCTGCGCAGCGCCGGCATTTCGGTCATCCTGATCTCGCAGGCGAGTTCCGAGCACTCCATCTGCTTCGCGGTGCCAGCCCGGCACGGCGCGCGCGTTGAACAGGTGGTGCGCCAGGCGTTCGCGCTCGAGCTGCAGGAGGGCCAGATCCAGCGCGTCGACGTGCAGGGCGACTGCAGCATCATCGCCGTCGTCGGCGACGGCATGGCGGGACTGCCGGGCGTGGCCGCCAAGTTCTTCGGCACCCTCGGCAACGCCGGCATCAACGTCCGGGCCATCGCCCAGGGTTCCTCGGAACGCAACATCTCGGCCGTCATCGACAGGCGCGATGCGACCCGCGCGCTGCGTGCCGCGCATTCGGGCTTCTACCTCTCGGCCAAGACGATCTCGCTCGGCCTCGTCGGTCCCGGCAACGTCGGTGCCACGCTCCTTGACCAGATCGGTGCGCAGGCCGAGCGGCTGCGCCGCGAATTCGGCGTGGACCTGCGCATCCGTGCCATCGCCACGTCGCGCGAGATGCACCTGGCGGAGCGCGGCATCGATCTCGCCGCGTGGCGCGAGGTTTCAGGGCAGGGCAGGCAGCCGCTCGACTGGGCGGCGTTTGCCCGCCACGTGAAGGCCGACCACCTGCCACACGCCTGCATCGTCGACTGCTCGGCCAGCCAGGACGTTGCCAACCGCTACCTCGGCTGGATCGAGTCGGGCATCCACGTGGTCACGCCGAACAAGAAGGCCCACAGCGGCTCGCTCGCCGCCTATGACGCACTGCTGACCGCCTGCCGCAGCCACCACACGCATTTCCTCTACGAGACCACGGTCGGCGCCGCGCTGCCCGTGATCGGCACCCTGCGCGACCTCGGCCAGACGGGTGACGAGATCCTCAGCATCGAGGGCATCCTCTCCGGAACGCTGGCCTATCTCTTCAACGTCTTCGACGGCGAACGACCATTCTCGGACATCGTGCGCGAGGCGCGTGAGAAGGGCTACACGGAACCGGATCCGCGTGACGATCTCTCGGGCCTGGACTTCGCCCGCAAGCTCATCATCCTTGGCCGCGAGATGGGCCTGCGTCTGGAACTGCGCGATGTGCAGGTCGAGAGCCTGGTGCCGTCCGGCCTCGAGAATCTGTCCGTGGAGGATTTCCTGCAGCGCCTGTCCGGTTTCGATGCGGCCATGCTGGAGCGCTGGCGCACGGCGCGTGCCGCCGGCAAGGTGCTGCGCTATGTCGGCCGCTTGAGCCGCCGCGACGGAGCGACCGTGCGGCTCGAGGCGCTCGGGCGCGACCATCCGTTCGCGCACATGAACCTCACCGACAACATCGTGCGCTACGAGTCGGCCCGCTACAGCGCCAACCCGCTGGTGATCCAGGGGCCGGGCGCCGGCCCGGCCGTCACGGCGGCCGGTGTATTCGCCGACCTGCTGCGGCTTGCCTCCTACCTCGGGCCGTCGCGCTAGCGTGAGCGTCATGCACTACCGCAGCACGCGCGGTGGCGAGGCCGTCGCCATCGAGCAGGCCATCATGAGTGGTACGGCCCCGGATGGCGGGCTCTACGTGCCGCTCGTCCTGCCGCAACTGCCGGGTGCCGCCTTCGATGGTGCCACCTCGCTGCCTGAGGTGGCGACACGACTGCTGCAACCGTTCCTCGCCGGCTCCACGCTGGAAGCGGATCTGGCGACGATCTGCGCCGAGGCGCTGGACTTCCCGGTACCGCTGCGCAGCGTGGAGGAGGGGTTGTCGGTCCTCGAACTGTTCCACGGACCCACGGCCGCCTTCAAGGACGTCGGTGCCCGGTTCCTCGCCTCGACCATGGCGCGCATCGTGAGGCAGGGCCGTTATGCGCGACCACCGGTGACGATCCTGGTGGCGACTTCCGGCGACACCGGTGGAGCGGTGGCCGCAGCCTTCCATCGCCGGACGGGATTCCGCGTCGTGGTGCTCTTCCCGGAAGGCCGTGTGTCGCCGCGCCAGCAGCACCAGCTCACCTGCTGGGGCGACAATGTCCTGGCACTCGCCGTACGCGGGGAGTTCGACGACTGCCAGCGGCTGGTCAAGCAGGCCTTCGCCGATGCGCAGCTGCGTACCGCCCACAACCTGTGTTCGGCGAACAGCATCAATGTCGGGCGCCTGCTGCCGCAGGCCGCCTACTACGCCCTGTCGAGTCTCACCCATTTCCGTCGCCATGGACGGCCGGCGAGCTTCATCGTGCCGACCGGCAACCTCGGCAATGCTTTTGCCTGCGTGTGGGCGCGGCGTGTCGGCCTGCCGATCGACCGCATCGTGCTGGCGACCAACGCCAACACCACGATTGCCGATTTCCTCGCCACCGGCCAGTGGCTGCCGCGTCCCACGGTGCCAACGCTTGCGTCCGCGATGGATGTCGGCAATCCGAGCAACATGGAGCGGTTGCGTGACCTCTGCGGTTCGGTCGAGGACCTGCGTGGCGAGGTATCGGCCGTGGCCGTGACCGACGACGAGATCCGCGCCGCCATCCGCGTGGAGTTTGATTGTCACGGGATCGCCTGGTGCCCGCACACCGCCACCGCGCTGCACGTGTACCGGCGGCTGCCGGAAGTCGAGCGGCATTCGCGTCACTGGATCGCCGTGGCCACCGCGCATCCGGCCAAGTTCGACACCATCGTTGAACCGCTGCTGGGTTGCAGCGTCGCGCTGCCGCCGGAACTCGCGCGCTTGCTCCACCTGCCGGCACACCACGAGACCATCGGCGCCGACCTTCCCGAACTCGCAGCACGGCTCGGCCGGGCCTGAACCGGTCATGGACGAAGTTGCCGGTACGCTGCCCACGCCCCTGGTCACGACGCTCGTTCTCGCCATCGTCGCCGTGGCGGCGGCTGTCGGGCTGTGGTGGCGCCAGCGGCAGCGCGCCGCGCGCAGCATCCGGGCGCGCCTCACGCGGGCGGGCGTCGCATTGCTCGCCGACGTGCTGCTGCCCGACGGCGACGCCGGCGAGCTGCATGTCGAGTACCTGGTGCTGACCGGGCAGGGGATCGTGCTGGTGGACGTGCGTGACGTCGCCGGCCATGTCTTCGGCAGCGAGGCCATGCAGGAGTGGGCCGTGCTCGGTGGCAACCGCCGCCAGGCCTTCGCCAACCCGCTGCCGGCGCTCTACGATCGCGTCGCTGCCCTGCGCCGCCTGCTTCCCGACGTGCCGGTGCGCGGTGTCGTCGCCTTTACCCAGCAGGCGACCTTTACCAAGGGCGTGCCGCCCAACGTCACGCCGATCGATCGCCTGCTCGAGGAGATCGAGGCCGAGCGCAGCAGCGAGGATGCGGTACTCCGCGCCGTGCTCGAGGCGGCGTGGGCACGGCTCGGTGCGGCCGCACAGCCTCGCCGCAGCGGCAGCAGCTGAAGCCACCCGGGATGAGTGAGGCGGTCGAGGCCAACTGACCGGCAATCGCTGACCCGATGGCCAGGCAACGGCACAGGGCATACGATGCAAGGCACGCCGGCAGGCCAGCGGTGCATCCGGCGCGGCAGTGGATGATCGGGTGGGGTTCGTTCATGCGGCACGGTCGTGGCACCAGGTGCAGAGCCTTCTTCCTCATCGCCGTGGCGTTGGTCTCGCCCATGGCCGTGTCGGCGGAATCAGCCTGGCGTGTCCTGGAGAATCCATGGTTTCGCAGCCTGACCAACACGAATGTCGAAAGGGCGCGGGAACTCATCGAGGAGCTCGACCGCTTCAGGGTTGGTGTCCAGAAAATTGCAGATGTCAGGTTGCCGACTGGTGCAGCGCCGACACTGGTGGTGATTTTCGATACCGCCAGGGAGTTTCACGAGTACAGCTGGGCACGAGACATCGGTGGTTACACCCTGTTATCCGCCGAAGGTTTGCCGGAATTGACAATCGTTCTGCCGGCCAGGGGAACCAATAGCGACGAGTTCCATACCATCCGGCACGAATACGTTCACACCCTCAACCGGTACCGTGCGGTGCAGTTCCCGCGGTGGTATGAAGAAGGCATTGCCGAAGTCTTGTCCTTGATGGAGATCCGGGGTGCTGACATCACGGTGGGCCTCCTGCCGAAAGAGCGCTTTGAGACGATGGCCTACGCCAAACGGTCCGGATTGAGAGTGTGGCGGTCTTTCGACGACATCGTCAGCGGGGATCTCCTGGCGCACGACCGCAGTGGCTTTGCCCACTACGCACAGTACTGGCTGCTGGCTCACTATCTGACCTTCGGCAGGCCGGATCTCCGGCAGGATCTCGACAGGTGCCTGGTTCTTTCCGACGGCATGATGAAGCCGTTGGACGCCTTCCGGAATGCATTCGGAATGACGCCCGAAGAAATGTGGGATGGCGAGATGCGGCAGTATCTCTGGAATGTCCCGGCCCGTCGCTTCAGGCTGAAAAGCCCGATTGTTGCTGAACCTTTTCGTGTGAAACCTGCTGACACTGCAGAGGTTCAGGTCACCTTGTCGGCGATCAGGGCCTATGTAGAGAAACGGGAATAAGACCTCGGGGTCAGGTGCCGGGTCGAAGTTCCGAAGTTCTTCGACGCCGGTTCGGGTCGCGGCCACAAGCGTTACGATCGTGGCTCCGGCTCCAGCCCGAACAACCGCTCGGCATTGCGCGTCGAGGCTACCGCCACGTCCGCGGCCGTGGCCTTCATGCAACGGGCCACCATGCCGAGGACCTCCGGCAGGAACGCCGGTTCGTTGCGCCGGCTGGTGGTGCGGGAACCGAGCGTGCGCGGCAGCAGGTAGGGGGCATCGGTCTCGATCAGCAGGCGATCGAGAGGCAGCCCGGTTACGGCGTCGCGCAGATCGGTGCCGCGGCGCTCGTCGCAGATCCAGCCGGTGATGCCGACGTACAGGCCCAGTGCGAGATAGGCCTCCATCTGCGCGCGGGTGCCCGTGAAGCAATGGGCCACGCCGCCGATGATCTCACCCTGGTGCTCGCGCAGGATGGCGAGAAAATCCTCGTGGGCGTCACGCTGGTGGAGGAACACGGGTTTGCCGACGACGGCGGCCAGGCCGAGCTGGCGCTCGAAGGCGAGGCGCTGGTCGGCGCGTGGTGAGAGGTCGCGGAAATAGTCGAGCCCGCACTCGCCGATGGCAACGACCTCGGGATGCGCTGCCAGCGCAACCAGGTCCTGCGCCGTGTCGGCCGCGAACTCCAGTGCGTGGTGGGGATGAATTCCTGCCGTCGCATGGAGCCGGCGGGGAAAGCGCCGTGCCAGGGCGAGCGCCTCGCGGCTGGAAGCAACCGTGCTGCCCGTGACGATCATGCGCCCGACACCGGCCGCTGCTGCGCGGGCGATGACCTCGGCCCGGTCGTGATCGAAACTGTCGTGGGTGAGATTCACCCCGATGTCGATCAGCGTGCTCACGACACGATGCCCTGCCATCAGGCCAGCGCCGCGGCGAGGGCCGGCAGCAACTGGCCGGCAGCGCCCTGCAGCGCGTAGTCGGCGGAGGACGTGAGCGGCGTCTCGGCCGGGTTGATCTCGACGATCACGGCCCCGGCCTCGCGGGCGAGTCGCGCCAGCCCGGCGGCGGGTTCGACCAGCGCCGACGTGCCGACGGAGACGAAGAGATCGCAGCGGGCCACGGCGGATTGTGACTGGACCAGGCAGGCCCGGGGAATCGGTTCGCCGAACCAGACCACGTCGGGGCGCACCATCCCCCCGCAACGCGGACAACGGGGCGGGCGGCGCGTGCCGCGCACGTCGACGTCGACGAGTTCCTGATCCATCGAACAGCGGTTGCGGTGGATGTTGCCGTGAAACTCCACGACTTGCCGGCTGCCAGCCTGCTGGTGCAGGCCATCGACGTTCTGCGTGACCAGCGTGAGCCGCGGGACGAGCCGCTCGAGGGCCGCCAGGGCGAGGTGGCCGGCGTTCGGGCGGGCAGCAGCGATCTGCTCGCGGCGCCACTGGTACCACTGCCAGACGAGGTCCGGGTCGCGCACGAAGGCATCCGGTGTCGCCAGTTCCTCGGGCCGGAACCGGGCCCATAGCCCGGTCAGGGCGTCGCGAAACGTCGGGATGCCGCTCTCGGCGGAGATGCCCGCACCGGTGAGCACGACCACATGACGGGCCCGCCGCAGCCCGTCGAGCAGCTGCAGCGGGAGCGGTAGGACGGCCTCAGCCGGCGGCCTTCCCATCGACCAGGTGGCGCAGCACGTAGTGCAGGATGCCGCCGTGGGCGTAGTAATCGCGTTCCTTCGGCGTGTCGATGCGCACCCGGGCCTGGAACTGCACGCTCGACCCGTCGTCGCGCCGGGCCGTGACGGTGACACGCTGGGCAGCGCCGCCGTCGAGGCCGGCGATGGCGAACACTTCGTGCCCGGTGAGCCCGAGGCCCTGCACCGTCTGGCCGGCCTCGAACTGCAGCGGCAGGATGCCCATGCCGATCAGGTTGGAGCGGTGGATGCGCTCGTAGCTCTCGGCAATCACCGCCCTGACGCCGAGGAGCATCGTGCCCTTGGCCGCCCAGTCGCGCGACGAGCCGCTGCCGTATTCCTTGCCGGCGAGGATGACAAGCGGCGTGCCCTCGCGCTGGTAGCGCATGGCGGCGTCGTAGATGCTCATCTGCTCGTTGCCCGGCAGGTGCACCGTGACGCCACCTTCGACACCCGCCACGAGCTGGTTGCGCAGCCGGATGTTGGCAAAGGTGCCGCGCATCATCACCTCGTGGTTGCCGCGTCGCGCGCCATAGGAGTTGAAATCACGCGGCTTGACGCCATGCTCGACCAGGTAGCGGCCGGCCGGGCTGTCCTGGGCGATCGACCCGGCCGGCGAAATGTGGTCCGTCGTGACCGAGTCGCCGAGCACCGCGAGGGCACGTGCCCCGGCGATGTCGCGAACCGGCGCCGGCGTGCGCGTCATGCCGGTGAAATAGGGCGGGTTGCGCACGTAGGTGGACGCTTCGTCCCAGGCATAGACCTGGCCGGTCGGCGTCGGCACTTTCTGCCAGTTGGCGTCGCCGGCGAAGACCCCGGCATAGCTCGCCTGGAACATGCGCGAGTCGACATTCCCGGCGACGATGGTCTGGATCTCGCTCTGGCTCGGCCAGATGTCCTGGAGGAAGACGGGCTTGCCGTCGGAGCCGGTGCCGAGTGGCTCGGTGGCGAGGTCGACGTTCATCGATCCGGCCAGCGCGTAGGCGACCACCAGGGGCGGTGAAGCCAGGTAGTTCATGCGCGCCAGCGGATGGATGCGCCCCTCGAAGTTGCGGTTCCCGGAGAGCACGGCACAGGCGACGATCTTCTGCTCCCGGACCGCGGCGGCGATGGCTTCGTCGACGGGACCCGAGTTGCCGATGCAGGTGGTGCAGCCATAGCCGACCACGTTGAAGCCGAGCGCTTCGAGGTCGGGCAGAAGGCCCGATTTCTCGAGGTAGTTGGTCACCACGCGGGAGCCGGGCGCGAGGCTCGTCTTCACCCACGGTCGCACGCTCAGGCCGCGGCGACGCGCATTGCGCGCCAGCAGGCCAGCGCCGACCATCACACTCGGGTTGGAGGTGTTGGTGCAGCTCGTGATGGCGGCAATCAGCACGGCGCCATCAGCGATCTCGAATGTCCTGCCGGCATGCGCCACGGTCGCGCGCCCGCCGCCGCTGCGACCAGCGGTGGCTTCGGCAACCTGCTTGCGATAGGCGGGCGTGACCGTCTTCAGCGGTACGCGGTCGTGCGGACGCCGCGGCCCGGCCAGCGTCGGCTCGATGCTGCCGAGGTCGAGTTCGACGACGTCGCTGTACAGCGGCTGGGCCTGGCCGTCTTCCCGCCACAGGCCCTGGGTGCGGGCATAGGCTTCGACGAGGGCGATCTGCGCAGCATCCCGGCCGGTGAGCTGGAGGTAACGGATGGTCTCGCGGTCGATCGGGAAGATGGCGCAGGTGCTGCCGAACTCCGGGGCCATGTTGGCCAGCGTCGAACGATCGGCGAGCGGCAGGTTGGAGAGCCCGTCGCCGAAGAACTCGACGAACTTGTTGACCACACCCTTCTTGCGCAGCAGTTCCGTGAGCGTGAGGACGAGGTCTGTCGCGGTAGCCCCCTGCGGCAGGCTGCCGGACAGCCGCACGCCGAGCACCTGCGGGATCAGCATCGTCACGGGCTGGCCGAGCATGGCGGCTTCCGCCTCGATGCCGCCCACGCCCCAGCCGAGCACGCCGAGGCCGTTGACCATGGTGGTGTGCGAATCGGTGCCGACGAGCGTGTCCGGGTAGGCCACGCGGGCCCCGTCCGCGCCGGCGGCGAACACCACGCGCGCCAGGTGTTCGACGTTGACCTGGTGGACGATGCCGGTATTCGGCGGCACCACCTTGAAATTGCGGAAAGCGTTCTGGCCCCAGCGCAGGAACGAGTAACGCTCCATGTTGCGCTCGAACTCGATGGCGATGTTCTCGGCGAGCGCGTTCGCGGTGCCGTAGCGATCGACCTGGACGCTGTGGTCGATGACGAGTTCGGCGGGTGACAGCGGGTTGATGCTCTCGGCCTTGCCGCCGAGCTTGACCACGGCCTCGCGCATGGCGGCCAGGTCGACCACGGCCGGCACGCCGGTGAAGTCCTGCAGGATGACCCGGGCCGGCGTGAAGGCGATCTCGTGATCGGGCTCGGCCTTCGGATCCCAGTGAGCCAGCGCGTTGATGTCCCCGGCGTGCACGTCGCCGCCGCCCGCATGGCGCAGCAGGTTCTCGAGCAGGATCTTCAGCGAGTAGGGCAGGCGATCGACGTGGCCTGTCCTGACGGTGTCCAGGCGATAGATCTGGTAGGCGGTCGTGCCGACGGTCAGGGTGGACTTGGCATTGATGGCACCGGCCATTGAAAAGTCTCCATGCTGATGTGGGGCGTGGGCCAGCGGCGGCCCCCGGCCGTCGCGGACCCGCGTTTCTGGCGGCTGCGCTGAGGAGGCTGGGGCATGCTGTTCCCTCGGGAACAGCGCGGCATTATAGCGGAAGGGCCCGGTCGATCACCGCTCCGCCAAGGCACTGGAGGCCCCGGTAGATCACTGCATACTGGCCGGGCGCTGGCGCCCACAGTGGTGCCTCGGCGTCGATCGTGAGCGCACCCGCGTCGTCGGCGGCGACCGTACAGTTCACCGGTCGCTGGCGGTGGCGGATCCGGACCGAGACCTGCAACGGGCTGGCTGCCAGCTCTCCGGTCACGTCACTGTCGAGCCACCGGGCTGGTCCGGTCACGAGGTGGCGGGACCACAGCAGGGGATGATCGCGGCCCTGCACGACGATGAGCGCGTTGCGTGCCGGATCCTTGCCGGCCGCGTACCACGGCTCCTCGCTGCTGCCGGCAACACCGCCGATGCCGAGGCCGGTGCGCTGGCCCGGGGTATGGAACATCAGCCCTGCGTGCTCGCCGAGCTGCCGGCCCTCCGGGGTGATGATGGGTCCGGGTGCGCCCTGCAGGTAGCGAGCGAGAAACTCGCGAAACGGTCGCTCGCCGATGAAGCAGATCCCCGTGCTGTCCGGCCGGTCGTGGCTGGCCAGGCCGGCGGCGTTGGCGCGGCTGCGGACTTCGGCTTTCGTCAGCTCGCCGAGGGGGAATTCCGTGAGCGCGAGCGCTTCCGGCCTCACCGCATGCAGGAAGTACGTCTGGTCCTTGTTCTCGTCAACCGCGCGCAGCAGTTTCACCACGCCATCCTGGTGCTCGAGCCGCGCGTAGTGGCCGGTGGCGATGCGCTCGGCGCCGAGGCGGTGTGCATGCTGCAGGAAAGCGTCGAACTTGATGTGACGGTTGCAGAGCACGTCGGGGTTCGGCGTCCGGCCGGCACGGTAGTCGTCGAGAAAGCTGGCGAAGACCTGCTCGCGATACTCCGCGGCGAAGTTCACGCGGTGCAGGGGTATGCCGAGGTCGTCGCAGACGCGGCGCGCCGCCTGCAGGTCGGCGGCGGCGCTGCAGTAGGCGTCGTCTTCCTCCCAGTTCGTCATGTGCAGGCCGTGCACCTCGTGTCCGGCCTCGAGCAGGCGCAGCGCGGCAACGGCGGAGTCGACCCCACCGGAAATTCCCACGACGATGCGCTTCGGCGCCGGCACGGGTGGATTCTAGCAATGCAGGACGAGGGCCAGCCGCCGGGGGGTGCCCGGTGGCGGGTCAGACGCGGACTTCGCGGAACTCCTGGCCGGGCTCCGAGACGTTCCAGATGCTGTCGAAGAGCTCGAGGTAGCGGCGCGTGACCAGCGGGTCATAGCTGTCGGCGATGCCTTCCCAGCGGGCCGAGTCCACGCGGTAGAGCAAGGCTTCGTCATCGGCGATGAGCAGCGCCTCGCGATGACCCTGGTAGTCGGGGTGGGCGTTGCGCAGTTCGATGTAGGTGTTCAGCCGCCGTGCCATGCCGACGAACCGGTTGCCGTTGCGGATGGCGCGCGCGGGATCGCTGACGAGGACGCGGATGCGGGCGTAGCGTTTGGACAGGACCAGGCGCTTGGCCACGTCGAGGAACTCTTCGTGATCGTAGATGCCAGGCTCCATGTCCGGCGTGAGGATGGCGAGCGAGCGCTTCGCGCAGGCCGCGATGGCAACAGCCGCGGTCCTGGTTTCCTCCCTGGAGGAGAGAATCCAGCGTCGGTTCTGGATGCGTTCGGCCCGCATTCGCACGGCGCTCCTGGTACGGCATCGGCTGCCGCACGCGACGACGCATCTCGCGGAGAGCATGGCGTGGCTGGCGTGGGCAGCGCTGGCTGCACGCGGCAGTCTACGGGGGTGACCCGCGGCCAGGTGTCGATTGCGTCACGGTTTGCCGCAGCGGCAGCCGGCCGCGGGGAAGGGACGTTCAGCACGCGGGCGGGCGCGGCTCCAGGGTGGCTACGAGTTGCTCGGCCAGGCCGGTGTAGGTGGCGGGCGTGAGCTGCAGCAGCGCGTCGCGAACCGGCCGTGGCAGGTCCAGTCCCGCGATGAAGGTGCGCAGATCGTCCGGCCGCAGTTGCCGGCCGCGGGTGAGTGCCTTGAGCTGCTCGTAGGCGTCGGCATGGCCGTGGCGGCGCAGAACGGTCTGCACCGCCTCGCCTAGAACCTCCCAGTTCGCCTCCAGATCGGCAGCCATGCGCACCGGGTCGGCGTCGAGCTTCTCCAGCCCGGCGAGCAGCGACCGGCAGGCGAGCAGTCCGTGCGCGATCGCCACGCCGACATTGCGCAGCACGGTGGAGTCCGACAGGTCGCGCTGCCAGCGTGAAACCGGCAGCTTGGCGGAGAAGTGATGGAGCAGCGCGTTGGCCACGCCCAGGTTGCCCTCGGCATTCTCGAAATCGATCGGGTTGACCTTGTGCGGCATGGTCGATGAACCCACTTCGCTCGGGCGCTGCCGCTGGCGGAAGTACCCGATCGAGATGTAGCCCCACAGGTCGCGCGCAGCGTCGAGAAGCACGGTGTTCAGGCGAGCCAGGGCATCGAAGTACTCGGCCATCCAGTCGTGCGGTTCGATCTGCGTCGTGAACGGGTTGGCCTGCAGACCGAGCGACTCGATGAATCGGCGTGAGATCCCCGGCCAGTCGACGCCCGGATAGGCCACGACATGGGCGTTGAAATTGCCGACCGCGCCGTTGAGCTTGGCCAGGACCACGACGGACTCGAGCGAGGCGAGCTGACGCTCGAGCCGCCAGGCGATGTTGGCCAGTTCCTTGCCGATCGTGGTCGGGCTCGCGGGCTGCCCGTGCGTGCGCGACAGCATGGCCATGCCGGCGGTCGACCGTGCCATGGCACGCAGGCGCACCGCGAGTGCGCGTACGGCCGGCACGATCTGCTCGTCGCGTGCGGCACGCAGGATCAGCGCGTAGGCGATGTTGTTGATGTCCTCCGACGTGCAGGCAAAGTGCACGAAGGGCCGCAGGCGCGCCAGTTCCGAGCCCTCGGCGAGCCGCTCGGCGAGGTAGTACTCCACCGCCTTGACGTCGTGGTTGGTGATGCTCTCGATGGCCTTGACGCGCGCGGCCTCCTGGAAGCCGAAGCCGTCGACCAGTCGGTCGAGCCAGTCGTGGACCACCGGCGACACCGGCGGAAAGTCGGGCAGGGCGGCGTGCTTGGCCAGGAACTGGAGCCAGCGGACCTCGGTGAGCACGCGCCGGCGGATCAGGCCTTGCTCGCTGAACAGTTCGCGGCAGGCGTCACATTTCGCTGCGTAGCGTCCGTCGAGCGGGGAGATTGCCGTGAGTGCGAGCTCTGCGTCCATGTCCGACCGCGGGGAAACCCCTATACTTTGCGGTCCGCATCATACACCAACGGCTTGCGGGACCCGGACGCACGGGCCCGGCCGAGGACCAGTCGATGGCAGAGCAGGACTACCGCGTCGAACACGACAGCATGGGCGAGCTGCGGGTACCACAGCGTGCGCTGTGGGGCCCACAGACCCAGCGCGCGATCGAAAACTTTCCGTTGAGCGGGCTCGCCATGCCGCGTGCGTTCATCCGTGCGCTCGGCCTCGTCAAGTGGGCGGCTGCCGGTGCCAATGGCGAGCTCGGGCTGCTGCCCTCGCCGAAGGCGCGTGCCATCCAGTCTGCAGCACTCGAAGTCGCGGGTGGGCGCCACGACGCGCACTTTCCGGTCGATGTCTTCCAGACCGGCTCCGGGACCAGTTCCAACATGAACGCCAACGAGGTGATCGCCCGGCTGGCTAACCGCAAGAGCCAGGTCCCCATCCATCCCCTCGACGACGTCAACATGGGCCAGAGCAGCAACGACGTGGTCCCTACCGCCATTCACGTCGCCGCTGCACTGCTGGTGACCGAGGAGCTGCTGCCGGCCCTGGCGCACCTGCGCAAGATCCTGGAAGCGCGCGCCACGGATACCGACAACGTGGTGAAGACGGCACGCACCCATCTGATGGACGCCATGCCGATCCGGCTTGGCCAGGAAATCTCCGGCTGGGCGGCGCAGATCGCCCTGGCCGAGGCGCGGTTCGGGGAGTGCATGGCGCGGCTCGTGCGCCTCGCCCAGGGCGGCACGGCCGTCGGTACCGGCATCAATACGCATCCGCGATTCGGCGGGAAGGTGGCCGTGCTGCTCGGGGAGCAGACCGGCATCGCCTTCGCTCCCACCGACAACTGCGTCGCCGCGATGAGCAGCCAGGATACGGCCGTGGAACTGTCCGGCCAGCTGCGCGTACTGGCGGTGGCACTGATGAAGATCGCCAACGACCTGCGCTGGATGAACAGCGGTCCGCTCGCCGGGCTCGCCGAGATCACGTTGCCTGCGTTGCAGCCGGGCAGCAGCATCATGCCGGGGAAGGTCAACCCGGTGGTTCCGGAGGCGGTGGCCATGGTCGCGGCGCAGGTGATCGGCAACGATGCAGCCATTGCCGTGGCCGGGCAGTCCGGGAACTTCCAGCTCAACGTCATGCTGCCACTGGTGGCGCACAACCTGCTGCAGAGCCTCCAGCTCCTGTCACGCGCGAGCCGGCTGCTGGCCGACAAGGCCGTGGCGGGCCTGCAGCCGAACCGGGAGCATCTGGCTGCTGCCGTCGATCGCAATCCCATGCTGGTCACCGCGATGACGCCGGTGATCGGCTACGAGAAGGGCGCGGTCATCGCCCGACGTGCCTACGCCGAGGGGCGTTCGATCCGCGAGATAGCCCGCGAGGAGACCGACCTCACCGACGCCGAACTCGACCGCCTGCTCGATGCCCTGGAACTCACCCGTGGTGGCATCAAGGGCTGAACCCGCCTGGCGTGAGCGGATCGCCCTGCGCCTGCTGGGGACGGCACCCGCCGCCGATCCGGAAGCGGAGGCCAGGGCCGGGCTGCTGCCCGGCATCGACGGCGCTTTTCCCTGGCCGCTGACCCGGGCGGCGGTGCTGGTGCCATTGCTGGAACGGCCGGGCGGTCATGTCGTGGTACTGACGCGCCGGGCCGATCACCTGCCGGATCACCCGGGGCAGATCAGTCTGCCGGGAGGACGGATCGATCCCGACGATGCAGGACCGCTGGCCGCTGCGCTGCGCGAGTTCCGGGAAGAGATCGGGGGCGATCCGGCGCAGGTGGCAATCGCCGGCTACCTGCCGCCGCTGCCCGTGGTCACGGGCTTCGTGGTGACGCCCGTGGTCGGTTTCATCGAGCGGCACGCCGCGTTCATCCCGGATCCCGCCGAGGTCGCCGAGGTCTTCGAAGTCCCGCTGGCCTTCCTGCTCGACCCGGCGAACGTGCGTTGCGGCCACCGGCAGGTGCGCGGCATTGAATTGCCAGTGGCGGAGTTCGTCTACGGTCGCTGGCGGATCTGGGGCGCCACGGCACAGATCCTGCAGTCTCTCATTAAAAACATATTGTAATAACAATCATATATGGCTGATATCCAGAAACTTCTAGATGTCATGGCAGCGCTGCGGGACCCGGTCGGCGGCTGTCCGTGGGACCAGGAACAGGACTTTGCCTCCATTGCGCCGTACACGATCGAAGAAGCTTACGAGGTGGCCGACGCGATCGAACGTGGCGATCCCGCCGACCTGTGCGAAGAACTCGGCGACCTGCTCCTCCAGGTGGTGTTTCACGCCCGCATGGCGGAGGAGGCCGGTCAGTTCGCCTTCGGCGACGTCGTCACCGCGATCACCGACAAGCTCGTGCGTCGCCACCCCCATGTGTTCGGCTCGACCCGCATCGCCTCGGCCAGCGAACAGCGCACGGCCTGGGAGACCCAGAAGGCGACCGAGCAGGACCGCGAACCGGGTGGTGCAGGGCGTGTGCTGGCCGGCGTGGCCCACGCATTGCCTGCGCTGGCGCGTGCCGCCAAGCTCGGCCGGCGTGCGGCCCGCGTCGGCTTCGACTGGACGGACTTCACCGGCGTGCTCGCCAAGGTCCGTGAAGAGGTGGCGGAAGTGGAAGCCGCCGAGCACGCCGGTGCGTTGGCCCTGCGCGAGGAAATCGGCGACCTCCTTTTCAGCGTCGCCAATCTCGCTCGTCGGGTCGACCTCGACCCGGAGGAAGCGCTGCGTCTTGCCAACGCCAAGTTCGAACGCCGGTTCGATGCCGTCGAGGACCGCGTGCGTGCGAGCGGCCGCGACTGGTCAGGCTTCGATGCCGCGGAACTCGATGCCTTCTGGTGCGAGGTGAAGGCAGCGGGGAGCGAACGCGCCGGTTAGGGTCCCGTGCGCCCGCCGCCCGTGCGGTCGATCAGGCTCTGCATCAGGTCCATGGGCACGGGAAAGACGATCGTATTCGTGCGGTCCTTGGCGATCTCGGTGAGCGTCTGCAGGTAACGTAGTTGCAGGGCCTGCTGTTGTGACGCCAGCATCTGGGCGGCCTGCGCCAGCATTTCCGATGCCTGTTTCTCACCCTCGGCATGAATGATCTTGGCGCGGCGTGCGCGCTCGGCCTCGGCCTGGGCGGCAATGGCCCGCACCATGTTCTCGTTGAGGTCGATGTGCTTGATCTCGACGTTCGAGACCTTGATGCCCCAGGCGTCGGTCTGGCGGTCGAGGATCTTCTGGATGTCCGCGTTCATTTTCTCGCGTTCCGCGAGCATCTCGTCGAGTTCGTGCTGGCCGAGCACCGATCGCAGCGTGGTCTGGGCGAGCTGGCTCGTCGCCTCGAAGACGTTGACCACCTGGATCACTGCCTTCTCGGGGTCGACGATGCGGAAGTACACCACCGCATTGACCTGCACCGAGACGTTGTCGCGGGAAATCACGTCCTGGGTCGGCACGTCGAGCACGATGACGCGCAAGTCCACGCGCACGATCTGCTGGACGCCCGGAATCACGATGATGAGTCCCGGCCCCTTCACCCCGGTGAAGCGACCGAGCGTGAAGGTCACGCCGCGCTCGTATTCCTTCAGCACCTTGATGCTGCTGACGAGCAGCAGCACCACGAACACGGCCAGCACGATCAGGAATGGCATGGGCAGGTCTCCGGGCAGGGTGGGGCGCGTCGGGCCGTCAGTCCGGTCCGCCGAGCGGTGATACTTCCAGTACGAGGCCGTCGAGCCGCCGAATTCGCAGCCGCTGGCCCTTGCTGACAGGCGTTCGCGTCACGGCATTCCAGATCTCGCCACGGACCGTCACCGTGCCTTCGTGGTCGAAGGCGGCGTTGGCCACTGCGATTTCGTCGAGCATCGCCTCGCGGCCACTCACCACGGGGCGGCGACGGGATTGCAGCAACAGCACCATCAACGCCAGCAGGCCGGCACTGGCGAGCACGCCGACGCTGCCGATCAGTGCGCGCGAGATCGCGAAGCCCGGCACGTCGGCGTCGAGCAACATGATGGAACCGAACACGAAGGCCACCACGCCACCGATACCGAGTGCGCCGAAGCTCGGCACGAAGGACTCCGCGATCAACAGGGCGACACCGAGCAGGATGAGCCCGAGCCCGGCGTAGTTCACGGGCAGGACCTGGAAGGCGAACAACGCGAGCAGCAGGCAGATCGCGCCCACGACGCCCGGCAGCACCGCACCCGGGTTGTAGCCCTCGAAAATCAGTCCGTAGATGCCGATCAGGAGCAGGAAATAGGCGACGTTCGGATCGGTGATCGTGGCAAGCAGCCGGGTGCGCCAGTCGGGCTGGTAGCGCTCGACCGTGAGGTCGCGGGTATCGAGCTCCCGCGTCGCATCCCCGAGGCGCACCGTGCGTCCATGCGCCTGTCGCAGCAGGTCGGCGACATCGGTGGCCATGAAGTCCACGACCCGATTGGCGACGGCCTGCTCGGCCGTCAGGCTCACCGCTTCCCGCACCGCCCGTTCGGCCCAGTCGGCATTGCGGCCGCGCAGCTCGGCAAGGCCGCGGATGTAGGCGACCGCATCGTTGACGGCCTTGCGCTCCATGGCTGTCCCGCCGCGGGCAGCCGCCGCCGGCTCATCGCCGGTCGGCGCTTTCGGTGCCGCTGCGGGTTCCTGGCGCGGCGCCGGTGCTTCGTCGCCGCCGATCTGCACCGGCGTGGCCGCGCCGAGGTTGGTGGCCGGTGACATCACGGCCAGGTGGCTCGCGTAGAGGATGTAGGTCCCGGCGCTCGCCGCCCGGGATCCTTTCGGCGCCACGAACGTCGCCACGGGCACCGGCGAGGCGAGGATGGCCTTGTTGATGTCGCGCATGGCGGCATCGAGGCCGCCCGGCGTGTCCATTTCGAGGATCACCAGCCGCGCCCCGGCCTCGGCCGCCTGCGACAGGCCGCGCACGATGTAGTCGCTGGTGGCCGGCCCGATGGCGCCACGAATCTCGAGATGAACCGCGACACCCGTGCTCGCCGCCGCGTCACCGGCCGGAGGAGCCGCGGCGGACGTCAGCGGGCACAGGGCGAGCAGGGCGAGCAGGGCCCTCTCGCGGCGCAACGACCAGCCTTGACACCCGGGTTGCATAGGTTGGGATGATGATAGCAGGGCGGCGCCGCGCAGTTGCCGGCAAGCCGCTAGAATGCCGCCATGGATGCCTCGCGCGACAGCTCCGGCCAGTGGCAGCCGGACAGCTGGCAGAACAGGATCGTCACGCAGATTCCCGCCTACGGCGATGCGGCACGGCTGCAGGTCGTGTTGCGTGACCTCGCGCGACTGCCGCCGCTCGTCACGAGCTGGGAAATCGAGGCGCTGAAGGAACGGCTGGCCGCCGCCCAGCAGGGACGTGCCTTCGTCCTGCAGGGCGGCGACTGCGCGGAGACCTTCGACGACTGCACCTCCGACAGCGTCGTGCAGAAGCTCAAGATCCTGCTGCAGATGAGCGTGGTGATCATCGCCGGCCTGAAACGCCCGGTGGTGCGCGTCGGGCGCATGGCTGGCCAGTACGCCAAGCCCCGCTCGGAGGATCGCGAGATTCGCGGCGGGGAGGCCCTGCCGAGTTACCGGGGCGACCTGGTCAACCGCAGCCCGTTCACGCCCGAGGATCGGGAGCCCGATCCGGCGCTGATGCTGCGTGGCTACGAGCGCGCAGCGCTGACGCTGAATTTCGTGCGTGCGCTCATCGATGGCGGTTTCGCCGATCTGCACCACCCGGAGAACTGGGACCTTGCCTGGGTATCGCACTCGCCGATGGCCGAACGCTACCACGAGATGGTCCGCAAGGTCACCGATGGCCTCGACTACTTCGAGTCGCTCACCGGCTCGAAGATCCACGAGGCGCGGCGCGTGGACTTCTATGCCTCGCACGAAGGACTGAACCTGCACTACGAGCAGGCGCAGACACGCTTCCTGAAGCACCGCACGCGCTGGTACGACCTGACCACGCACTACCCGTGGATCGGTGCGCGCACCAGCGCGCCCGACGGTGCCCACGTCGAGTTCTTCCGCGGCATCGCCAACCCGATCGGCGTGAAGATCGGCCCGGGCACCAGTGCTGCTGCGCTGCGTGAACTGCTGCAGGTGCTGAATCCCGCCAACGAACCCGGCCGGCTCACGCTGATCCACCGGCTGGGGGCGACGAGAATCGAGGAGAAGCTCCCGGAGTTCATCGACGTCGTGCGCCATGCTGGCGCCATGGTGCTGTGGATGTGCGATCCCATGCACGGCAACACCGAGGTGACGCAATCGGGTCTGAAGACACGGCGCTTCGATCGCATTCTTGCCGAACTCGAGGCGGCAGCACGCATCCACGCCGCGCAGGGCACGCACCTCGGCGGTGTTCACCTCGAATTGACCGGCGAGCACGTCACCGAGTGCACGGGCGGCGCACGCGGGCTGACCGATGCCGACCTGCACGCTGCCTACCGCACGCAGGTCGACCCGCGGCTGAACTACGAGCAGGCGATGGAAGTTGCCATGCGCATCGCGGACCGGGGTGCTCGTGGCGGCTGAACGCAGCCCGCGGCCGGCGATCAGCTTCAACACCGACTGCCAGCGTTGCCCGCGGCTGGCGGCCTTTCTGGCCGACAACCGGCGCCAGTACCCGCACTATCACGGCCGCCCGGTGGCGTCCTTCGGTCCTTCGTCGCCGCGTCTGCTGCTGGTGGGGCTCGCGCCCGGGCTGCACGGCGCCAACGCCACGGGGCGTCCGTTCACCGGGGACTTCGCCGGTCGCCTGCTCTACGCCACGCTGCACCGCTTCGGATTCGCCAGCCAGCCCGACAGCCGGGCCGCCGACGATGGCCTGCGGCTCGTCGACTGCCGCATCACCAACGCCGTGCGTTGCGTGCCACCGCAGAACCGCCCGGTACCCGCCGAGGTACGCAGTTGCAATGGCTATCTGCGCGAGGAACTCGACCTGCTGCGCCCCGGAGGCGTCGTTCTCGCCCTCGGCGCCATCGCGCACGGTGCGGTCCTGCAGGCGTTCGGCCTGCGCCCGGCACACTGGCGCTTCGCTCATGGCGCCACCCACGCCGTTCGCCCGGGGACGACCCTGGTCGACAGCTATCACTGCAGCCGCTACAACACCCAGACGGGCCGGCTGACGACAGCCATGTTCACCGAGCTGTTCGACCGCGTCCGGTCACTGGTCGGCCCGCCGGATCCGGCATGAGCGGCGACTTCGACCCGCAGGCCCTGGTACGCGGCCTGCCGCGTCGGCCGGGCGTCTACCGCATGCTCGATCGCGCGGGACGCGTGCTCTACGTCGGCAAAGCCCGCCAGCTCCAGCGGCGCGTCGGCAGCTATTTCGGGCGCCGCCCGCACGATGCCAAGACCGAGGCGTTGTTGCGGCTGGTGGCGGGCGTCGAGGTGACGCTGACCGGCACCGAGCAGGAAGCGCTGCTGCTCGAGTACACCCTCATCAAGGAGCACAAGCCGCGCTTCAACGTCGTCCTGCGTGACGACAAGAGCTACCCCTACATCCGCGTCGGGACCCACCAGGAGTTCGCGCGCTTCGAGTTCCACCGCGGATCGCGCCAGGCACCGGGACGCTACTTCGGGCCGTTCCCGAACGCCGGCGCGGTACGCGCGATGTTGCAGCAGCTGCAGAAGCTGTTCCGCATCAGGCCCTGCAGCGACACGTTCTTCGCCCATCGCAGCCGGCCCTGCCTGCAGTACCAGATCCGGCGCTGCTCGGCCCCCTGTACCGGCCTGGTGACCGCAGAGGACTACCGGCGCGATGTCGAAGACGCCATGCGGTTCATCACGGGAGGCGGCGACGACCTGCTCGCCAGCCTGGTCGGGCGCATGGAGCGTTGCTCGGCTGAGCTCGAGTACGAGAAAGCCGCAGGGTACCGCGACCAGATCGCCGAAATCCGGCGCATCCAGCAACAGCAGGCGGTTGCCGGGTCCGTTGCCGCCGATGCCGATGCGCTGGCGGTGGCATTCGAGGGCGACCAGTGCGGCGTGGCGGTGCTGATGGTCCGTGGTGGACGGGTGCTCGGCTGCCGGACCTTCTTCCCGCGCGTCGTCGCCGGCACGACAGCCGTCGAAGTACTGGCCGCCTTTCTCAGCCAGCATTATCTCGATGCGGCGACTCCGCCCGAGATCCTCGTTGCGGAACCCCTGGAGGATGCCGGGCTGCTCGGCCAGCTGCTCGGCTCCCGTGCCGGACACGCAGTGGCGGTGCGGCACAACGTGCGCGGCACGCGACGCCGGTGGCTCGAACTTGCCGCGACCAACGCGCGCCAGGAGGTTGCCGCGCGGGCGGGCGCCTCGGCAGCGATCGCGGCTCAACTGCAGGATCTCGCCCGGGCCCTCGACCTGGCCGCCGTGCCGGCCCGCATCGAGTGCTTCGACGTCAGCCACACGCAGGGCGGCGAGACCGTGGCCGCCTGCGTGGCGCTAGGGCCCGGCGGGCTCCTCAAGTCGGAATACCGGCGCTTCAACATCCGCGGCGTGGCGGCCGGCGACGACTACGGGGCGCTCGCCGAAGCCGTGGCGCGACGTTATCGCGGTGGACGCGAGGCCGAGCGGCCAGTCCCCGATCTGCTGCTGATCGACGGCGGGCGCGGCCAGCTCGCACGGATCGAGCCGGTGCTGCAGGAACTGGGCCTCGGCGACGTGGCCCTGCTCGGCGTCGCCAAAGGGGAGGGACGCCGGCCCGGCCACGAGCGGCTGTTCCAGCCGGGGCAGGCAGCGCCACTCGGAGTGCCGGCCGACGGCGGCGCACTGCGGCTGATCCAGCTGGTGCGCGACGAGGCCCATCGCTTCGCCATCACGGGACACCGGCAACGGCGGGGCCGGCGGCAGGTGCAATCCGTGCTCGACGCCATCACCGGGCTCGGCCCGCGGCGGCGGCGCGCACTCCTGCAGCGCTTCGGCGGCTTGCAGGGGGTCAGACGGGCCGGGATCGAGGATCTCGCCCGGACCGAAGGCATCAGCCGCACGCTGGCCGAACGGATTTACGCGCACCTGCACGACGCCCCGGAGGGCAGCGCAGGCGGCTGAGAGCGGCCCGGTGCCACCCGGTCACGCTAGAATGGCGCCCCGCCTGCAACGCAACCCCGTCGTGTACCCGCAGTTCAACATCGCCACCTCGCTCACCTGGCTGCGCATCGCGGCGATCCCGGCCGTGGGCGTGGCGTTCTACTGGCCGGGCGAGTGGTCGCGGCCAGTCGCCTGCCTGATCTTCACCATCGCGGCGATCACGGATCTCCTCGACGGCTACCTGGCCCGGCGTCTCGGCCAGACCTCGCAGTTCGGCGCGTTTCTGGATCCGGTGGCCGACAAGCTCATGGTGGCAGTCGCCCTGGTCCTGATCCTGCAGGCCGATCCGCGCGTCGTGATCGCGCTGGTCGCGGTGATCATCATCGGGCGCGAGATCACGGTCTCTGCCCTGCGCGAGTGGATGGCCGAGCTCGGCGCCCGCAGCCGTGTCGCCGTCTCGGGAATCGGCAAGGCCAAGACCACCATGCAGATGATCGGGCTGGGCTGCATGCTCTTCACGCACGACCTGGCCGGCCTGCCGGTCTACGACATCGGCCTGGCCCTGCTCATCGTGGCAGCCGGCATCACGCTCTGGTCCATGGTCGGATACATGCGGGCTGCCTGGCCCAGCGTCAGCGAGCGCGAACGGGTTTCTTGACAGGAACCCGGGCGCCGATACCATATGCCGCTCTCGTGAGGCGGGAATAGCTCAGTTGGTAGAGCGATACCTTGCCAAGGTATAGGTCGCCGGTTCGAGCCCGGTTTCCCGCTCCATCGATTCCCTGGCAACCGCTGCGCCGACGCGTGGCACCACGTGGTGTCCGTGTCCCGGGCTCGTCAGCCTCCGGCCGGGCGTCCATGGTAGAGTCCCGCCGCGATCGGCACCTTCTCCCGGGGCTAGGTGGCAGAGTGGTCATGCAGCGGCCTGCAAAGCCGTGTACGCCGGTTCGATTCCGACCCTAGCCTCCAACGACATCCGCCGCGCGACGGTGCCCGGCACCGTCGGGACGGCGGCATGTGGATACCGGCAGTGGATCGCGCGGGCCCGGGTGGCGGAACTGGTAGACGCTGCGGACTTAAAATTCGCTGACCCGCAAGGGTCGTGCCGGTTCGAGTCCGGCCCCGGGCATGTCAGGTCGCGCGCCGCCGGCGCCAGGCAAACACCGCTCCCAGCACCAGCAACGTCGCGGGATCGACTGCCGAGCCGCCGCTGTCGGTTGTCTGCGCTGGAAAGACCACGATGGTCACCATTGCGGTGTCGGTGGCGCCATCGGCATCCGTGATCCGGTAGGTGAATCGGCCGGGCCCGATGAAGCCTTCGCTGGCCCGGAACGTCACGGTCTGGTCAGCGTTGACCGACGCGCTGCCGCCAGCCGACCCGGCCTCGATGGTGACCGTGAGCGGTGGGCGCAGGAATCCGCCGTCGTTGGCGAGCACATCGACCCGGACGACCGACCCTGACGCGGTGCGGAAGTCCGCGCTCGTGTTGATCGCATCGTCGGGATCGTCATTGGCGGTCGGCACGTTGCGCGGCGTGATGGTGACCGTCGCCTCGTCGCTCGCATCGCCGTCGGCATCCGTCACCCGGTAGCGAAACGTATCGGTGGCCGGATACCCGGCGCTGTCGTCGTAGCGATAGACGACGTAGGGTCTGGTACCGGGGTTAAACGCCACGCAGTCGTCGCTCTCTGCCGCGCAGACACGAGCGGTGCCGTGGGCGGGCAAGCCGGTCAACGTCAGCACCAGCGGGGCGTCGACCAGCCCCGTGTCGTTGCCGAGCAGGTCGAGGATGGCCTCCTCGCCGAAATTCAGGGCATCGACGCTGTCGTCTGCCGCCGCGGGCGTACCGTCGATCGTCACGGTGAGCGTGCACTGCACTGCGCTGTTCACGGCCTCGCGCGTCCGGTAGCGCACGAGCAAGGTCCCGGCCTGGCCCGCTGCCGGCGTGAAGGTCACGCGGTTGTCGGCCTCGACCACGGCCGTACCGGCGTTGGCCGGCGCATAGTCCGTGATCTCGACCACCACCGGCAACGCATTCAGGCCGGTATCGTTGGCGAGCACGTCGACGGTTACCGGCATGCCCGGGTCGGTCGTGGCCGCATCGGCCGTGCAGGACGGCAGGTCGGTCTGCGGCGGTCCGAAGACGGTCAGGGCCACGGTCGCAGCGGCACTGCTCTCGCCGTCGGCGTCGGTGACCGTGTAGGTGAAGGCATCGGTGCCAGTGTAGCCGGCAGCGGGCGTGTAGCGGATCTGCGGTCTCGCCCCGCTGGTGTCAGGCACGGCCTCGCCATGCTCTGGACCGGTGGCGATGGCCAGCACCAGCGGCGTGTCGGTGATTTCGCTGTCGTTGGCGAGCACGTCGATCACCGTCGCGGTGTCGCGCACGACGCCGTTCGTGTCGTCGATGGCCTGCGGCAGCGCTGGTACCCGCACCTGCAGCGCACAGAAGTCAGCCCGGTTGCTGCCGTCGGCCAGCCGGTAGCTGACGGAGAACAAGCCGCCGGTGTCGGCGGGCGGCGTGAAGCTGATGGTGCGGTCGGCATTGACCACGGCCGTGCCGGCTGCCAGGGTCCCGATGAGGGTCACAGTGACCGGCGGCAGGTCGAAACCGGTGTCGTTGGCCAGGACTTCGACAGTCGTGGTGGCGTTACGCGCACCGGTGGCTTCGTCGTCGTCGCAGGTGATGGGATCGGTCACCAGCATGTGCAGCTCGGCGATCGCGGTACGGTCCTCGTCGTCCGTGATCCGGTAGACGATCACCTGCTCGCCTTCCGGCGCCCCGTTGCGCACGAACTGGATGCGGTTGGGCTCTGCCGGTGCGCTGGTCACCGTCGCGGTGCCCGCCGCCGGCGCCGTGACGATGTCGACCACCACGGGCGCCGTTCCCGCCAGATCATTGGCGAGCACATCGACCGTGACGGTCTCGTTGTCCTCCGGGGCCGCCGTGATGACGAGCACGCTGCGGTCGTCGAAGGCGGTCGGTGTGCTGGTGGCCTCGCCCGCCAGGCCGAGCGTGGTCGCGCTCCAGCTATCGGCCCCGGGTGCGGCTGCCGACAGATCCGCTTCGTTGACGACGAATGCCGAGGCCGCGGTGACGTCGCCGGCCGCGTTCGTCGAGATGCGGAGCAGGACGTTGGCGAAGCTGGCGCGGCCGTCGCCATCCCAGTTCAGGCCGCCAGTCGTGCACCCGAGCGGCCCGGGTGCGCCGTCGCCATCGTCGCAGCTGTAGTTCCAGACCGTGGCCGCCGAGCGGGTGCCGAACACGGCGCTGTCGCCATCGAGTCTGGCAATCCCGTGGCTGCCCGGCATCGTCCAGTACGGCACGTCCGCTGCATCGGCGGAGGACTGCGACCCGATCTCGCTCGGGAAGTCATCGGCAAAGCCGCCGCCGGCCGTCGTTGCGCCGGTCAGCAGGGTCGGGAAGTCAACACTCGTGCCGGCGCGCGCCACCACGTAGTCGTAGCCACCGGCTGCATTGGGTGTGGCGGCGCTGACCCGCACCGGCGCCAGGCGATGGATGACCCGGCCGATCGACTCCACCTGGCGGGTGGTCGCGCCGACGCCGATGTTGCGTTCGAATGCGCCGAACTCGAAGGTGCCGCCGATGACGTCGTCGATGGCGGCCGGTGAATCGCGGTCATCGATGCTGATGAAACCGCGCGTCACCGGGATGCCCGTCTTGCCGCCTGGCGCCAGCACGGCCGCCGGCGCCGTGACTGGACCGGGATCGGGCGATGGCGTGGAGAAGATCGACGGGGCACTTCCCGGCGCATAGTGGCCGGCGGTGAAGACCGGTCCAATCCACTGCGCATTGCCGAGTCCGAGCGGCATGCCGCCATCGTAGGAACAGTCGTCGTCGTGGCCTTCGAGCACCCAGGCCGGACAGCCGTTCGCCGCGCCCGCCGAGGTACCCGTGAGGGCGGCGTAGCGGATGGCAGCCTGCGAAGCCGCCGACGACAGTGCGAGGAACAGGGTGCCTGCCAGCAGGGCAGGGGTTCTGGTTATTGTTCTCACCAGCCGCATTCTACGCATCGCCCCCGCTGGAAATCCCGTGGCCTTAACAGAAGCTGCCCGCTGCAACCTGGCCGACGCCGTTGCCGGCCGGCTCCAGGTGGAGCGGGGAGGGCCTGTCGATCAGGCAGCCGAGGTCTCGGATCCCGGTCCGGCGCCGGCGTCGTCGAATCGGGTGGTCTGGAGCGAGCGCATGATGACCGTCTCGCTCAGCTGATCGGCGCCGTGCACGTGCTCGCGTTGCGGCCAACGGCCATTCGGATTCAGGTATTGCAGCCGGTGATTGCCGATGCTGACGATGTCCCCGTGCTTCAGGCGGGAGCGCTGCACCACCTTCGAGTTCACGCTGGTCCCGTTGGTGCTGTTCAGGTCGACCAGCCAGTCGCCACTCGAACTGCGGATGAGCAGCGCGTGCTGGCGGCTCACGAAGCGGCTGCGAATGCAGAGGTCGCAGTGCGGCCCTCGCCCGATGAGGACACGCGTGCCGTCGAGCGCGTAATGCTGCAGCGGCTCTCCACCGAGCGAGAGCACGAGTTGCGCACCGGGGCCATCGCCGCGGTCAGCCGGCTCGTGGTGTACCGCCTGCGGTTCGACGGACTGAAGTTCGAAACGCTGGCTGGTCAGGGCGGCCACGGACGCCATGCCGCGCGAGTCGAGCACCCGCGACAGCGCGGCGTTGCCGGACAGGAGGAACAGCGGCGGTTGCGTCATGTTGCTGGCAGCGCGTGCCAGTTCGCGCAGCGCCTCGAATACGTGCGGCCCGAACTCCTGGGCCTGGTCCATGACGATGCAGATCGGTCGTTGCGGCTCGAGCCCCTGTCGCAGGATCACGGTCAGTAGCCGCATCAGGTCATCGGCGGTCGATTCGACGGGCTCGAATCCGAGCTGCACGAGCAGCGCCTGCAGAAATGCCTGGCGGCTGTCCGTCGGTGCGGGCACACGGGCCACGCGCAATGTCGGGGCGGCAACCAGCAGGAAACGGTCGATCGCATGCCGGACCTCGGCCACCGACTCGCCGGTAACGATCCCGAATACGCGCGCGGCCCGGCGGCACTGTTCCAGGTGGTCGACCGCCTCTAGAATCCGTTGCAACGCCGTCGGCGGGGCGGTCGTCGGGCGGGCGTGGGCATCCTCGGTCATTCGAACGTCCCTGTCTTGTCGCGGGTTCCGTCTGACCATGTTGTAGCAAGTGGTTACACCATGGCGTGAAGTCTGCAGTCTAGGAGCCCGGAACTCTTATGTAAACGGCATCCTGAGTGCCGGCATCATGAGCGAGGGCAGCAGCCGCCAGCGCATGGCATTTACCTGAGATATGATGGGCAAGATGAGGTTTTTCTTGGTTTTACGTTTGTCATGCTCGTTGCCGACCATCTGACCGCCCGGCGCGGCAGCACGTGGCTGTTCGCCGGTCTCGGCTTCAGCCTCGGCACGGGCGAGGCGCTCCTGCTGCAGGGTGCGAACGGTACCGGCAAGACGACGCTGCTGCGCATCCTCTGTGGCCTGTCACAACCCGAGTCCGGCCACGTCTGCTGGCAAGGGATCGAGCGGCGCGAAGCGCTGCGCGGCCTGGCTGCGTACGCCGGCCACTTGCCCGGGCTCAGCCACGATCTCACGGTGGAGCAGAACCTGCAGTTCTACGCCGGGCTCGACGGCTGGCCCGATGATGCAGCCGGTCTGGTCGAGGAACTCGGACTGATGCGCTGTTATCGGCTCGAGATCCGCCAGTTGTCGGCGGGCCAGCGTCGCCGTGCCGCGCTCGCCCGGGTGCTGTCCAGTCGTCTGCCGGTCTGGTTGCTCGACGAGCCGTTCACGCATCTCGATGCCGATGGCCGTCGCATGGTCGAGCGCCGCCTTGCAGCCCACCTGTCAGCAGGCGGGATCGCCGTTGTCGCCCTGCACGGCGAACTCCGGCTGGCAGCAGGCCGGGTGAAGTCGCTCGTGCTGGGGAGTGCCTGATCGATGCTGCGTCTGCTGCTTGCCGTCGTGACGCGCGAGTTGCACATCGCCTGGCGCCGCTGGGGCGATGCGGCAACGCCATGGCTGTTTTTCGCGCTGGTCAGTTCGCTGTTCCCCCTCGCGCTCAGCCCGACACCGGAAACGCTGCGCCTGCTTGGGCCGGCGGTGCTCTGGGTGGCGGCGCTGCTCAGCACCTTGCTGTCGCTGAATGGCCTGTACCGGGCCGATGTCGACGACGGCACCATGGAACAATTGCTGATTCGCGCCGAGCCTCTCACCGTCGTGATGCTCGCCAAGAGCATCGCCCACTGGCTCGTCGCTTGCGCACCGATCGTCGCGCTGGCTCCACTGGTGGGATTGGCCTACTATTTGCCGCCAGGGGCTATCGTCGTGCTGTGCGTCACGCTGTTGATCGGTACCCCCACGCTGTGCCTGATCGGTGCGATCGGTGCGGCCTTGACTGCCGGACTGCGACAGGCGTCGGGACTGCTGGCGCTGCTGGTGCTGCCGATGATGCTGCCGGTGCTGATCTTCGGCGCCCGCGCCACCGACCTCGCGGCCGGTGGCAACGACCCGACCGGCATCTTCTACCTGCTGGGTGCGTTGCTGGCACTGAGCCTGAGTCTCGCCCCGGTAGCGGCGGCGGCGGCAATCCGCATCGCCCTCGACTGATTTGTCCCCACGCACCCGCTACGGACGGAACTGGATTGCCAAATGGCCTTGTGGATGCCCGCCTGGATGCACCGGCTCGCCTCACCCCCGCATTTCTTCGGTGTGGCGGGTGCGCTGCGCCGCTGGCTGATGTGGCCGGCGCTCCTCTGCCTGGCAGTCGGCGCCTGGGGTGGACTGGTGCTCGCTCCGGCGGACTACCAGCAGGGGGAAGCCTTCCGCATCATCTACGTGCACGTGCCGAGCGCTTACCTGTCGATGATGGTCTACGTGGTGATGGCAACCGCCTCGGCGATCGGCCTCGTCTGGCGCATGAAGCTCGCGCATGCCGTGGCTGCCGCCGCCGCGCCTATCGGTGCCTCGTTCACCTTCCTGGCGCTGGTGACCGGCGCCGTCTGGGGACAGCCGATGTGGGGTACCTGGTGGGTCTGGGATGCGCGGCTGACGTCGGAGCTGATCCTGCTGTTCATCTACTTCGGCTACATCCTGCTGCGTGGTGCCTTCGATGATGTCGGCCGGGCAGACCGTGCCAGTGCCGTGTTCGCGATCGTGGGCCTGGTGAACATTCCGATCATTCACTACTCGGTCATCTGGTGGAACACGCTGCACCAGGGCCCGACGATATCCAAATTCGACAACCCCTCCATCACGATGGACATGCTCTGGCCCCTGCTGCTCATGATCCTGGGCTTCACGCTGTTCGCCTTCGCCGTGCTGACCGAGCGCGTGCAGGCCGAGGTGCTCGAGCGCGAGCAGCAGGCCCGCTGGGCACAGGACCTGGTGACCGGCGAGGGCGGCACGGTGCCGATACGATGAACGGGTTCTTAGGGATGGGCGGTTACGCGCTCTGGGTCTGGAGCGCCTACGGGCTGACCGTCGTGGTCATGGTGCTGAACGTGGTGATGGCGCGCAACCGCATGCGCCAGTCGCAGGAACGCCTGCGGACGCTGGTCCGCAGGCCCGCAGCGGGAAGGAGCGTGACGGAATGACAGCCCGGCAGCAGCGAATGCTTGTCGTCGGCCTGGTCCTGGCCGGAGTCGCCGTGGCAGCGGCGCTCGGCCTGCGGGCATTCGACGAGAACATGCTTTATTTCTACAGCCCGAGCCAGATCGCGGCGGGCGAGGCACCGGCGGGCCGCAAGATCCGGCTCGGCGGCCTCGTCATGCAGGGCAGTGTGCAGCGCGCGCCCGGCGATCTCGCGGTTCACTTCGCGGTGACGGACAACCAGAAGTCCATGACGGTGACCTACGCAGGCGTGCTGCCTGATCTCTTCCGCGAAGGGCAGGGGGTGATCGCACACGGCGTCATGGGTGCGGACGGCCGCTTCGTCGCCGACGAGGTCCTTGCCAAGCACGACGAGAACTACATGCCGCCGGAAGTCGCCGAGTCGCTGCAGGCGCAGGGGCACCCGTCACAGCCCGCACCGGCTGCTGCACCTTGAGAGGTCGCGCATGATCCCGGAGTTCGGACAGCTCTGCCTCAGCCTGGCTTTCTGCCTCGCCGTGGCACAGGCCGTTCTTCCGCTCGCCGGGGCCCAGTGGAATCGCAGTGCCTGGATGGCCGTGGCGATCCCGGCGGCTGCCGGCCAGGCGGTCTTCGCGCTCGGTGCCTTCGGTGCGCTTGCCTGGTCATTCCTCGCCAACGACTTCACCGTGGCTTACGTGGCGACGCACTCGAACCGGGCGCTGCCGGCCGTCTACCGGTTCGCCGCCGTGTGGGGCGGTCACGAAGGCTCGCTGCTGCTGTGGATCGTGCTGCTCGCCCTCTGGACGGCCGCTGTCGCGGCCCTCAGCGGTCGTGTGCCGCGCGAGTTCCGCTCGCGCGTCATCGGCGTCATCGGTTTCGTCAGCGCCGGTTTCATCCTGTTCGTGCTGCTTACTTCCAATCCCTTCCTGCGACTCCTGCCGGCACCGATCGATGGCAATGACCTCAACCCGCTGCTGCAGGACCCGGCGATGGCCTTGCATCCGCCGCTGCTTTACACCGGGTACGTCGGTTTCTCGGTCGCCTTCGCCTTTGCCGTCGCCGCCATGCTCGCGGGACGCATCGACCAGCAGTGGGCCCGCTGGGCGCGGCCCTGGACCACGGCCGCCTGGGCGTTCCTCACGCTCGGCATCGCGCTCGGCAGCTGGTGGGCCTACTACGAGCTGGGCTGGGGTGGCTGGTGGTTCTGGGATCCGGTCGAGAACGCCTCATTCATGCCGTGGCTCGTCGGCACCGCGCTGATCCACTCGCTGGCCGTCACGGAGAAGCGCGGCCTGTTCAAGGGAACGACGCTGCTGCTGGCGATCGGGGCCTTTTCGCTGAGCCTGCTCGGCACCTTCCTGGTCCGCTCCGGGGTGCTGGTGTCCGTGCACGCGTTCGCATCCGATCCGGCGCGTGGCCTGTTCATCCTCGGCTACCTGGCGGTGGTCATCGGGGTGGCGCTGCTGCTGTACGCCTGGCGTGCTCCGCGACTCGACCGCGACATCGGCTTCAAGGCCTTCTCGCGCGAGACCTTCCTGCTGGTCAACAACCTGCTGCTCAGCGTGGCGGCCGGTCTGATCCTGCTCGGCACGCTGTATCCGCTGGTGCTCGATGCCCTGGGCAGGGGCAAGATCTCGGTCGGGCCGCCGTACTTCGAAACGGTGTTCCTGATTCCGATGCTGCCACTCCTGTTTGCAGTCGGTGTCGGCATGCACACGGCCTGGCGCGCAGGCGACGGCAGTGCCGTGGCGCGCCGGCTGCGCTGGCCGGCACTTGCGGCACTGCTCGCCGGCACTGTCGTGCCGTGGCTCGTCTACGGCAGTGGTACCGTGCTCACGGCCGTCGGTGTCGTGGCCGCCGCCTGGCTGGTGCTGGCATCGCTGCTCGACCCGCTCGCCCGTATCGCCGGCTCGGGCGCGCGCCTGACACGCGGCGCCCTCGGCATGCAGATGGCGCATCTCGGCCTCGGCCTGAGCGTCCTCGGCATCGTCATCACCTCGAGCCACAGCATCGTCACGGACCAGCGGATCGCGCCGGGCGAAACCTTGCGGCTCGGCACGTACGAACTGACCTTCCGCGGCACGACCCACGTGGAAGGTCCGAACTACCTGGCCGAACGCGGTGAGATGGCGCTGACCCACGCTGGAGCGCCGGTCGCCGTGGTGTACCCGGAGAAGCGCACCTACCGGGGGCGCGAATCCACCATGACGGAGGCGGGGATCGATGCGCGCTGGCACCGGGACCTGTTCGTCGCGCTCGGCGAGGATCTCGGGGACGGAGCCTGGAGCGTACGCCTGCAGTACAAGCCGATGGTGCGGTTCATCTGGATCGGGGCGCTGGTGATGGCCTGCGGCGGCCTGCTGGCGATCTCGGACCGCCGCTACCGGGCCGCCGTGCGTCAAGCAGCCGGCGCGCAGGAAGCAGCCGGCACGCGGCCGGCCTGACGCAGCACCTGGTCTCCGGCGCCTGCACGCATGCTGCGTTACCTCCTGCCAATCGTCGTCCTGGTGGCACTCGTCGTGCTGCTGGCGAAAGGCCTGCAACGCGATCCGGGCTACGTGCCCTCGCCGCTGATCGGACGCGAGGCGCCGGCATTCTCCCTGCCGCGCCTGGATGAGCCCTCACGGCTGCTGACGCAGGATGCCCTGCGCGGTGATGTGGCCCTGCTCAACGTCTGGGCGACCTGGTGCGCGGGTTGCCGCCAGGAACATCCTTTCCTGATGCAGATCGCATCGGAACGCACCATCCGCATCTTCGGCCTCAACTGGAAGGACGACCCCGTGCTCGCCGCCCGCTGGCTCGAACAGCTCGGCAACCCCTATGAGGCCGTCGGCGTGGACCAGGACGGACGCGCGGCCATCGACTGGGGTGTCTACGGCGCGCCGGAGACTTTCCTCGTCGATGCTGCCGGGCGCGTGCTCTACAAGCATATCGCTCCGCTCACCGCGGAGGTCTGGGCCCGTGAGTTCCTGCCCCGGATCGAGGCAAGCCGCGGGCGGAGCACGCCCTGATGCGTTCGAGACCGGGAATACTGCTGGTTTTTATTCTGCTGACAGTACAGGCACTTGCAGTCGATACCGAACCACCGTTCGAGGACGCAGAGCGCGAGGCGCTCTACCAGCGCCTGACCGGTGAGGTTCGCTGTCTCGTGTGCCAGAACCAGACGGTGGCCGATTCGACGGCACCGCTCGCCGCCGACCTGAGGCGCGAGATTCGCCGCATGGTCGCCGAAGGACAAACCGAGGCACAGATCGAGGACTTCCTGCTCGAACGGTACGGCGATTTCGTCCTCTACCGGCCACGCTTCCGCAGCAGCACCGCAGTCCTGTGGCTCGCTCCCGTGATGCTCCTCGCGGTCGGTGGTGTCGCGCTCGCCCGAGTGATCTACCGCCGCCGGAGGCTGCCCGCCGATGTCGATGCCGACGAGGATGGACCGCCGTGAGCATCGTGGGATTCCTGGCCGTCGCCATTGCCCTCACGCTGGTGGCCGTTGCCGTGGTCGTGCTCCCCATGGTCCGCGAACGCAGCAGCGCCGTGGCTGCCGTCGCGAGCGCGCTGGCCATACCGGCCGCGGCCTTGCTGCTCTATGCCGCCGCCAGCAACTTCCCGTGGGGCAGCGACGAGGCGATGGCGGTCGAAGGCCGCGAAGCCGCGGGCGACAGCGCCGAGATCATGGCGCTGAGGCAGGCCGTGGCGGCAACGCCGGGAATGGCCGAGCCATGGGTGAAACTGGGCGATGGCCTGCTGGCAGAAGAACGTTTCGCAGAGGCGGCCGAAGCATTCCGGCACGCGCTGGCGCTTCGCGATGACGACGACACGCTGCGGCTCGCGCTGGCCGAGGCGATCATCCTCGCCGATCGCACGTCGATCCCAGAGGAGGCGAGCCAGCTGCTCGACGATATCCTGCAGCGCGAGCCAGGCGATCCGAAGGCGTTGTGGTACGGTGCCATGGCTGCGTTCGCACGGGGCGAAGCGACGACGGCCCGTGAGCGCTGGTCACGGCTGCTGGAACTCTCGCCGCCGCCCGAGGTGCGTACCATCATCGAACGACAACTGGCGGCTCTGGCCGAACGGGCCCCGACAGATGCACCAGCCGTGATCCCGGTGCATATCCGCATCGACCCCAGCCTCGCCGGCAGGGTACCGGCCGGTGCGGTGCTGTTTCTCATTGCGCGGAATCCGGGAGGCGCCGGACCACCCCTGGCCGTGGTGCGGCGCGACGCCCCGACGCTGCCACTCGACATCGACATCACGGACCGTGACCGCATGGGGCCGGGCGGCAGGCTCGACGGGCACAAGGCACTGCGGGTCACGGCGCGTCTCGATCGGGACGGCAATGCGGCTGCCACGACCGGTGACGTGTTCGGCGAAGCCACCTGGCAGCCGGCAGCCGGACGGCTCGAGATCCTGATCGACCAGGTCACGCCCTGAGCCGCGCCCACGACACGGCGCAACGCACACGACCACGATCCAGCGACTCACGCACCAGGACACGCATCCATGACCGACAGCAGGCGCCCGATCAACCGCCATGGCCACGACCTCATCCGCGATCCGCTGCTCAACAAGGGGGCGGCGTTTTCGCCGGAGGAGCGGCGGGCCTTCGGGCTGGAGGGCCTGCTGCCCTGGCGAACCATCGGCATCGAGGCGCAGCGGCAGCGCATCCTCGCCAACCTCGACACCATCGCCGACCCCCTGCAGAAATACGTCTCGCTCGCGGCCCTGCAGGACCGCAACGAGCACCTGTTCTTCGATGTCCTGATGCACCGGCTGGAGGAACTGCTGCCGGTGGTCTACACGCCGACCGTCGGCCTGGCCACGCAGCGTTTCAGTCATGTCTTCCAGCGCGGCCGCGGCGTGTGGATCACGCCCGACATGCGGGGCAGGGTGGGCGCGGTCCTGCGTCAGGCTGCAGGCGGGCGCCGTGTTCGCCTCATCGTTGCCACCGACAACGAATCGATCCTCGGTATCGGCGACCAGGGTGCAGGCGGCATGGCCATCTCGATCGGCAAGCTGGCGCTCTACACGGCAGCTGCCGGCATCGACCCGGCCGAGGTACTGCCGGTCAGCCTCGATGTCGGCACCGACAACGCCGAGCTGGTGGCCGATCCGTTGTACATCGGCTGGCCGGAGCGGCGCCTGCGCGGCGAGCCCTACCAGGCGCTGCTCGACGAGTTCGTCACCGCCGTCGCCAGCGTCTTTCCGGGTGCCCTGGTGCCGTGGGAGGACTTCCGCAAGGACAATGCGCTGCGCATCCTCGACCGCTACCGCGAGCGCCTGCCGTCCTTCAACGACGACATCCAGGGGACCGGCGCGGTGGCACTGGCCGGCATGATCAGTGCCGGGCGGGTCACCGGGCGGCGGCTCGCCGCCGAGCGCGTGGTGATCCTGGGCGGTGGTGCTGCAGGCCTCGGCATCACCCGTCAGATCCGCGCCGGCATGCTGGCCGATGCCGGCGGCACGGCGACGACGCCCATCGCAGTCCTGGACAGCAAGGGGTTGATCGTCGACGACGGCGCGATGGACGACTACAAGCGTGAACTCGCCTGGACCGCCGCCGATGCTGCGGCACTGGACCTGGGCACCGGCCGGCGCACGCTCGCCGACGTGGTCCGCGCTTTCGAACCCACCGTGCTGATCGGCACGTCCGGGCAGCCCGGGGCGTTCTCGCGCGCGGTCGTGACTGCCATGGCCGAGCGCGTCGAGCGGCCGGTGATCCTGCCGCTGTCGAACCCCACCGCGAACTGCGAAGCGACACCGGCGGACCTGATCGAGTGGACCGCAGGGCGTGCGCTCGTCGCCACGGGCAGTCCGTTCCCGGACCTCGTTGCCGGCGGCGTTCGCCGCCGGGTCGGACAGGGGAACAATGCCTTCATCTTTCCCGGCGTGGGCCTGGCGGCCCTGGCCGGCAACCTGCGCCGGGTGGACGACCTCGACTTCCTGGCCGCGGCACGGGCGCTCGCGGCGAGCGTGACGGCAGGCCAGCTCGCCAGCGGGCTTCTGTATCCCGGGATCGACCAGCTGCGCACCGTGGCGCAGGCGGTCGCTGTGGCCGTCCTGCGGCAGCGGCTCGGCGAGACAGGCCCCGGCGGCTTGTCGGTCGACACCTGCATCGCGCAGACCCGGTGGTCACCGGTCTATCCGGCGTACGAGCTAGGCTGAGATCTGGCGTCCGGGTCAGGGCGGTCGTCACTCAACGGTTCATGTGATTTACCATAATATACATTATGCGTATTTCAGCCAGCCACGATTGACCGCTCCCCGGACGATCAGGGTTTGGTCACTTTCCCTCACCCGGGAAACCGTCGCCTCACCCAGGCGACCACCAGATCGGGAAAGTCCGTGAAGACACCGTCGGCGCCCAGGCGATGCACGACGTGATCCAGCAGTTCATCGACATCCTGGTAACCAGCCGGCAGATCATCGCGGCGCACCGTGTACGGGTGCACGACGAGTCCGGCCGCGTGCGCATCGCCAATCAGGCTCACGGGTGGTTCGTCGGCCGACTGCCCGGTCCCCAGCAGGCGCAGCGACGGGCCGATTCCCTGCGCGTAGCCGGCGATCTGCGCCAGGCAGGTCGCGGACGGCACGCCACCGGCGACATCCAGCAACTGGACCCTTGGGAAGCGGCACTGGTGCTGGCCGGCCAGCCGTTGCAGCTCGCCGGCATCGAAGCACTGCAGGTAGACCGGGCGCTGCGGTGCGCCCCAGCCGCCGGCCTCCAGCGCGGCGACGACGCCCGCTGCCAGATCGATACCATGACGCCGGTGCCAGTCGGGTTCCTTGATTTCCGGATAGACCCCGAGCGGGCGGCCGAGCGCACGTGCCAGGCCATCGATGAAGGCGAGTTCCTCGTTCAGTGTCGGGATCTGGAAACGTCCGGCGCCGTCGGGAAAACGCCCGGCGTAGCGTGGTCCGGTTCCATCCGGCCGCCGCCGTTCACCGACCGACAGGGTGCGGATCTCCGCCAGCGTGAAGTCGATGCAGTAGTAATGCCCATCGGTACGGGCGCGGCCCGGAAACACCGTGGCGACATCGGTCATGGCATCGAGCGTGAGGTCGTGAAAGACGATCAGCTCGCCGTCACGTGTGGCCACCACGTCCTGCTCGAGAAAGTCGGCGCCCATGCCGGCGGCGAGCGCCTTGGCGACCAGCGTATGCTCGGGCAGGTAACCACTCGCGCCGCGATGCGCGATGACGACGGGGCGGCTCGACCTGGCAGGTCTCATGCCGCGCACTGCCCCGCTCAGGCTTCTCCGGCCACGCCGAGCCGCTGCTGCATGATGGGGCTGGTCGTCGTGTACTGCAGGTGGACCTTGCGGCCTGGCTCGATCAGCGCCTTGGCCGCGAAGGCCGCCAGGGCTGCCTCGTGGAAGCCGCTCAGGATGAGCTTCTTCTTGCCCGGGTAATCACAGATGTCACCGATCGCGAATACGCCCGGGATGTTGCTCTGGAAGGTCGCCGTGTCGACCTTGACGGCCTTGCGTTCCATTTCGAGGCCCCATTCCAGGATGGGACCGAGCTTCGGCGACATGCCGAAGAAAGCGAACAGGTGGTTTGCCGGCAGCGTGTGGACGGTGCCATCGTCCTGGCGGACCTCGATCTCGAAGAGCTTCGTGCCGTCGGCCCGATAGTTCACGGCATTGCCGAACTCGATCAGGCGGGCACGGCCGTCGGCCACCAGCTGGCGGTAGGCGGCGAGCGATGCCGGTGCGGCACGAAACTGGTCGGAGCGGTGCACCAGCGTCAGGCTGCGCGCGCCAGGCGCGAGCGCGAGCGCCCAGTCGAGGGCACTGTCGCCGCCGCCGAGAATAACCAGGTCCTGGCCGGCGAAACGTTCCGGTTCGCGCACGCGGTAGTGGACGACGATCTCCTCGAGCGCTTCCAGGCCCGGCAGCTTGAGTTTGCGCGGCTGGAACGAGCCCACGCCGGCGGCCAGGAAAACGGTCTTCGCCAGGAATTCGCTGCCGCGCGAGGTGCGGACCAGGAAACGCCCGCTCTCCCCCTTCAGTTCCGTCACTTCCTCACCGAGGTGCATCCCGGGCTTGAACGGGGCGATCTGCTGCATCAGGGCGTCGATCAGTCCCTGGCCCGTGCACACCGGGACCGCCGGAATGTCGTAGATCGGCTTGTCGGGGTACAGCCAGGTGCACTGCCCGCCCACGGCCGGCAGCGAGTCGACGATGTCCGCCTTGATGCCGAGCAGGCCGAGTTCGAACACCTGGAACAGGCCGCAGGGGCCCGCCCCAATGATCAGTGCATCAGTTTCGGTCGTCATGAAGGATGGAATCCGTCGGGGCCGGCAGCGCGTCCGGGCGCCGGCGCCGGCCGGCGCGGCGCCCCGCGAAAGGCGGCGAATATACTGCACGGCCCCGCGCCCAACAAGCGCGGCGCATTGTCGCAAGGGCGCGGCTACGGGGCTCAGTCGAGCTTGAACTCGATCACTTCCCACTGGCCGGAGCTGTCGTTGCGCGCCAGCCGCTTGATGGCCTCGGAGATCGTCCGGTTGTTCCAGTCGACGATGTCGTCGGCCTTGTCGAGCAGGGACTTCTTGATGGCCACGGTGTCGCCGAACGACTTCACGGCCAGCACCGGCTTCTTCAGGCCCTTGGCCGCATCGACCTGGAAGGTGACCAGCACCGGGTTGGTGGCGAACAAGGTCACCGGCAGGATGACGATCTCGGCGAGCTGGATCTGCCGCCGCAACTCCTCCTGGAGTGCCTCGCTCGTGCCGCTGGCCGGTCGCGAAGCCGGATTGCTGCAATTGTGGTAGTAGAAGTTCGGGCGGCTCTCCAGGTACTCGAACACCCGCAGGTAGTCGGGATGCTCGCTGAAGGTGTGCACCACGAACACCCGGATTGGATTCGCTTCCGACATCGGTCCACTCCCCTGCGGCGCATGGTGCCGCAGCACGCTGTCGTGGACCCGGTCACGGTTCTCCGGCCACGAATGTTCCAACAATCGTCGACCACGAATTACACTGTCAAGGACATGCGTCTCCTCGTCTACAACATCCGCTACGCCGTCGGCGCAGGGGCACCCTCACACGTGCCGGTTCCCGGTGCCGGGTACCTGTTCGGCAATCCGGGCAATCTGGACAACATCATCGGTTTCCTCAAGGCGGAGGATCCCGACGTCGTCGGCCTGATCGAGGTGGACATCGGCTCCGTGCGCAGCGGCCGGGTCAACCAGGCCGAAGCCATCGCCGCGGCGCTCGGCCACTACTCCTCCTACGAGTGCAAGTACGGCGAGGAATCGGTCAACCAGTACCTGCCGATCCTGCGCAAGCAGGCCAACGCCTTCCTCGCCGGGCCGGGCGTCACCGGCGAGCGTTTCCACTATTTCGATACCGGCATCAAGCGGCTGATCATCGAGCTGGAACTGGACCAGGTGTCGATCTTCCTGGTGCATCTGTCGTTGAAGTACCGCCACCGGCATTTCCAGCTGCGCCACCTGTACGAACTGGTCAAGGGTTCCCGCAAGCCCGTCATCGTGGCGGGTGATTTCAACACCTTCTGGGGCGAGAACGAGATCTTCCTTTTCAAGGAAGCGCTTGGCCTGCGCAGCGCCAACATCGGGAGCCTGCCGTCCTACCCGAGCCGCACGCCGCGCATGGAGCTCGATTTCATCCTCTATGGGCCCGGCATCGAGGTCACCGACTTCCGCGTGCCGCGCGTGACGTACTCGGATCACCTGCCGCTGATCTGCGACTTCGAGGTGAACGGATCATGACCAGTCCGTCGAACGCCCCCACCGAACTAAGCTGCTGGCGGATCGAACGCGACGCCGACGCTACCTGCTGGCTCGCCCTCGACCGGCCGGACTCGGGCACCAACACCCTGTCGCGAACCGTGATGCAGGAGCTCGACCAGGCACTCGACGCGATCGCCGCGGCGAGCGCCACCGGCCTGGTGATCTGGTCGGCCAAGCCGGGCGGCTTCGTGGCCGGGGCCGATATCAACGAGTTCCCGGCCATGCGCTCGGCCGAGGAAGCGGCGGCGCTCGTCCGCGAGGGCCAGCGCATCCTTGCGCGGATCGAGGCCCTCCCCTGCCCGAGCGTCGCCTTCCTCAACGGCAGCGCGCTCGGTGGCGGCCTGGAACTGGCGCTCGCGACGACCTGGCGGCTCGGCCTGGCCACGTTGCAGGGGCCTTGTCTCGGCCTGCCCGAGGTGCAGCTCGGCCTGCATCCGGGTTTCGGAGGTACGGTCCGCGCCACCCGGCTGCTCGGCGCTCGCCGGGCCCTGGAACTGATGCTCACCGGGCGCGCCATCACGCTGGCCGAGGCCGTCCGCTGGGGCCTGATCGACAGCACGGCCAACCTGCAGACCTGGCGCGACGATGCGCGGGCCCTGCTGCGAACGCCCCGACCACGGCGGCGCGTGTCGCCGCTGGATACGCTGCTCGGGCTGGCTCCGGTGCGCAGCTGGCTCGCCCGCTCGCTGGTGCGCCAGACCCGGAAGAAGGCCGACCCGCGCCACTTTCCTGCGCCCTATGCGCTGATCGAACTGTGGCGCGCGCACGGTGCGGACGGCGCCGGCGCCTACGAGGCCGAGGCGCGTTCCTTCGCCGGTCTCGCCGTGACGCCCACATCTCGCAACCTGGTGCGGGCGTTCTTCCTCAAGGAGCGCCTGAAACGGCTCGCCGGACGCGCTACGCGACCGGCGCAGCGGGTGCATGTCGTCGGAGCCGGCGTCATGGGCGGAGACATCGCCGCCTGGTGCGCTGCGCAGGGCCTGGAGGTGACCCTGCAGGATCGCGAATTGAAATTCATCGAGCCCGCCCTGGAGCGTGCGGCACGGTTCTTTGCCCGGCGCCATGCCGACGATCCTGCGGGGCTCGCCGAAGTGCAGCGCCGCCTGCGGCCCGATGTGAATGGCGACGGCCTCGCCACCGCCGACGTGGTAATCGAGGCGATCTTCGAGAACCTCGAGGCCAAGCGCGCGCTCTGGCGCGACGTCGAGCGACGAGCGCGGGCCGACTGCCTGCTCGCGACCAACACCAGCAGCATTACCCTGGAGGATATCGGCAGCATTCTTGCGGATCCTGCCCGGCTGATCGGCCTGCATTTCTTCAATCCCGTGACCCGCCTGCCCCTCGTCGAGGTCGTGCATGCGCCAGGCACCCGAGCGCCGGCCCTGCAGAACGGGCTCGCGTTTGCCCGCCAGATCGGCAAGCTGCCCATCGCCTGCCGCAGCCACCCCGGCTTCCTGGTCAACCGCATTCTCGCGCCCTACCTGGCCGAGGCACTGAGCCTGGCCCAGGAAGGCGTCCCGCTCGCCGCCATCGATGCGGCGGCCACCGACTTCGGCATACCCATCGGACCCGTCGAGCTCGCCGATACCGTGGGGCTCGACGTCGTCCTGCACGTCGCACGCATCATGGCACCGATCATCGGGCGGCCGGTGGCGCCGGTCCTCGAGCAGATGGTCGCCGCCGGACATCTCGGGCAGAAGACCGGTCGTGGCTTCTACGTCTACCAGGAGGGCCGGGCCGTCAAGCCGCACGGGCCCACCGTCTTCACGCCCGAGACGCAGGACAGGCTGGTGTTCGCGCTCCTGAACGAGGCCGCGCAATGCCTCGCCGAAGGCATTGTCGGTGACGCCGACCTGGTCGATGCCGGAGTGATCTTCGCGACCGGCTTTGCACCCTTCCGCGGTGGTCCGCTGCAGCATGCACGCAGCGTGGGCATCGATGCGGTGATCCGGCGGCTGGAGGAACTCACGGCCCGCCACGGTGTGCGCTTCGCGCCATCACCCGGCTGGCAGAAGCTGCGGACGATGTGAACAGGTTCCCGTATCTGGCTAATCCGGTTATGGTTAAAATACGACGCCCGTCGTCGGTCCGGCGATCCACGGCGGGTGGGCATCGGCTTTTCTAACCGGCACGACCACGGATGACTGGATCTCCTCTCACCATCGAGAGCCTGCGGAGGTTTACCCCTCTCGACAGCCTCAAGCGCGAGAACATCGCGGCGCTGGCCAAGAAGATCCAGAGCCATCAGCTCGACGCCGGCAAGAACCTCTTCAAGGAGGGCGACAGCGACCGGCGCACCTTCTACCTGCTGAATGGCACCCTGCAGCTCACGAACCAGGATGGCGGCCTGAAGACGGTCCGCGCCGGCAGCGACGAGGCACGCAACCCCATCTCCGCCATGCTGCCGCGGCGCTGGACCGCCCGGGCGGTCGACCGGGTCGAGTACATATCCATCGACACCGACCTGCTCGACGTCATGCTGACCTGGGACCAGACCGGCAGTTACGAGGTGCACGACCTCAACACCACGCAGACAGCACCGGCGCCGGACGACTGGATGACGACTCTGCTGCAGACCAAGGCCTTTCACCGCGTGCCTCCGGCCAACATCCAGGCCGTGTTCATGCGCATGCAGAAGGTCTCCTGCAATGCCGGTGACGTCGTCATCAAGCAGGGCGACGAAGGCGACTACTTCTACGCCAGTACCCGCGGGCGCTGCAGCGTGACGCGCGAAACGCCGCTCAACAAGGAAGGCATCAAGCTGGCCGAGCTCGGCGTGGGCGACACCTTCGGCGAAGAGGCACTGATTTCCGAGACGCGACGCAACGCCACCGTCACGATGCTCACCGAAGGCTCACTGATGCGCCTCGGCAAGGACGACTTCCGCACCCTGCTCAACGAACCGATGCTGGACTGGGTCAGCCACCAGGAGGCGAAGCAGATCGTCACCCGCGGCGGCAAGTGGCTCGACGTGCGCCTGCCGAGCGAGTTCGAGGCCTTTCACGAAGCCAATGCGATCAACATCCCGCTCTACTTCATCCGCCTGAAGCTCGGCACGCTCGACCCCTCGCTGACCTACGTCGTCTGCTGCGACACCGGACGACGCAGCTCGGCAGGGGCTTTCATCCTCAATGAGCGCGGCTTCGACACCCGGGTCCTCCGGGGTGGCCTGAACACCACCGACAAGCGTTCCGGGACCTACTGATCCGGATCCGGCAGCCAGGCGGCTGTCTCACATCGTGTGCGTGGGCTTGTCGCCGCCGAGTGCGCCGGCCAGGTAGTTCTCGATCTTCTTCTGCGTGGCGCCGCCGTCCTGGTCGCTGAACTGCACGCCGATGCCGGCCGTGCGCTTGCCCTGGGCACCCTTGGGCGTCATCCAGATGACCTTGCCCGCCACGGGGATCTTTTCGTCCTCGCCCATGAGGTTGAGCAGCATGAACACCTCGTCGCCGAGCCGGTAGCTGCTGTTGGTCGGGATGAACAGGCCGCCGTTGCGGATGAACGGCATGTAGGCGAGATAGAGTGCGCTCTTGTCCTTGATGGTGAGCGTCAACAGGCCTGGCTTCGACATCAGTTCTTCCCGTCCGCGGCTCGGTGGTCACCGTACCAGCGCTGCAACACCGCAGTGAACTGCACCGCCGTCGCCAGGGAACGGGCGACGTGCCGCTGCAACTCCTCGGCATCACGCAGACGCTGCAACGGGATGGTTGTTGGTTTCATCGTGTTTTGCAAGTCTGGCTCCCGCGCTGCGCCCCGCTCGCCCACGAGAGCCGCGCGCAGTCCCCGCGCCGCCTGCAGGTGCAACCAGCGAGCAGCCACGGCGGCGTCACCGCTCACCCAGCGTTGCGCCACGCCGGCGGGTGACTCGCGCCGGCAACGCAACGCCTCGAGATCCCCGGCATAGGCGGCCAGCCCGTCGCCGAGCCCGTCACGATGCCAGTCGAGCGCCTGCAGTGGAGCGCCACCGGCGAACTCCAGCAGTGCCTCGCAATCCCCGTTGCCGATCTGCGCAGCGAGCCAGTCGCGTGCCATCGCCCTTGCTGGCACCGGCACGTGCAACCGCTGGCACCGGCTGCGCACCGTCGGTGGCAGGCGCGCCGGGGCTGCGGCAACCAGGAGGATGGTACCCGCCGCCGGCGGCTCCTCGAGGGTCTTCAGCAGCGCGTTGGCCGCCTCGAGCGTCATCCGGTCAGCCGGGTAGATCACGGCCACGCGTGCTCCGCCCTGGTGGCTCGTGAGCTGCATGAAGGCAATGAGTTCCCGGATCGATTCCACCGGAATCATCGACTTCTCGGGCGGTGGGCGCACCATCATCAGGTCGGGATGCCCGAGCATGGTTTCGCCGGTCTCCTCGTCGGGCTCTCCGGCGAGTTCGGCCAGCGGCTCACCCGGCATGCCGAGCACGTGGGCCGCGAGCCACAGCGCCAGCCGGCGCCGGCCGGTGCCGGACACGCCATGGATGAGCAGCGACTGGGGCAGACGCCGCTGCGCATGCAGGCCTTCGAGCCGGCTTCGTGGCGCATCGAGCCACGGCGGCCATGTGCCGGGCGCTCGCTCGGTCGCGGCACGCGTCATGCGCCCCCCTGGCCTTGCATGAATGCAGCCAGCTCGTTGCGGATGCCCGCCTGCACCGTGTCGATGCCGCCGCTTGCATCGATGACGCGGATGCGCTGCGGCTCGGCGAGCGCGCGGGCCAGGTAGCCGGCCCGGACGCGTCCGAAGAAGGCGGCATCCTCGCGCTCGAAGCGATCGCTCGCACCACGTTTCGCCCGCCGCAGACGTGTCGCTTCCCAGTCCGCATCGAGCAGCAGGGTCAGGTCCGGATGCAAGCCGTTCTGCACCGCCGCCTCGAGCTGGGCAATGACGGGCTCGGGCAGGCCCCGGCCGGCGCCCTGATAGGCGTAGCTGGCGTCGGTGAATCGGTCGCACACGACCCAGGTGCCCGCCGCCAGCGACGGTGCGATGAGTTCGGCGACATGCGCCGCGCGGGCAGCGAACATCAGCAGCAGTTCGGACATGGGCGGCAGCGCAATCTCGCCGGGTGCAAGCAGGATCTCGCGGATGCGCTCGGCCAGTGGAACGCCGCCCGGCTCCCGCGTGACGACCACCGCCAGGCCTGCCGCCCGCAGTGTGCCGGCCACGAATTCGAGGTGCGTCGACTTGCCCACGCCCTCGATGCCTTCGAGCGTCACGAAGCGACCGCGGGTGCCCGCCTGTGCGCGCCTCACTTGCTGTCCTCCTTGAGCATCGCCAGGTAGCGTCTCACGGCCGCATTGTGTTCGCGCAGCGTGGCCGAGAAGACGTGGCTGCCATCCTCCTCGCCGCTGGCGACGAAGTACAGCGCCTCCGATTCGTCGGGATGTACGGCAGCAAGCAGCGAACTCTCGCCGGGCAGCGCGATCGGCGATGGCGGCAGCCCCGTGCGGGTGTAGCTGTTGTACGGCGTGTCCTGCGCGAGCTGGCGGCGGGTGAGGTCACCGTCGAAATTCCCGCCGAGCCCGTAGATCACGGTCGGATCGGCCTGCAGCCGCATGCCGGCCTGCAGGCGCCGGACGAACACGCCAGCGACACGCGAACGTTCCCGGTCGAGGCCGGTTTCCTTCTCGACGATCGACGCCAGAATCAGCGCCTCGTAGGGCGAGCGCAGCGGCAGGCCCGCACTGCGGCCGGCCCACGCGCGCTCGAGCACGGTCTTCATGCGCTCGTACGCCATCTGCAGGACCTCGCGGTCCGTGGTACCCCGCGCAAAACGATAGGTATCTGGAAAGAACCACCCTTCCGGGTGATCCGCGCCACCTGCCACCGCGGCCAGCAGGGCTGCATCGGCCTGGCCAGGCTCCGATGCGCGGATGGCCGGATGACGGTGCACCGCCCGCAGCAGATCGTGCGTTGTCCACCCCTCGACGATCGTCAGCGCATGCAACCGGACCTTGCCTTCGACCAGCTGTCGCAGCAGCGCCATGGGCGTGGTGCCGGCCGGTACCAGGTACTCACCCGCCTTGATCCCGGCGGCCAGGCCGGTGAGACGCCCGTAGGCCAGCACGATCCTCGGGTGTTCGAGGACGCCCTCCTCCTTCAGTCGCAGGACTACCGATCGCAATGATGCGCCGGCGGGAACCTCCAGGACGTAACCACTGTCGGGCAGGCTCAGCGGCTCGCGCAGCGCCGTGCGGGCGAACCAGGCGGCGGCACCCGCCAGAGCGAGCGCTGCGATGGCGACCAGCAGCAGCCGGCGCATCATGGGCCGGGCTCCCGCACACCGGCCTCAGCCAGGGCCTGCATCAGCCTCGCGGTCAGCGGACCCGTGCCGACGACACGCCCGTCCAGGCGATGCACCGGCCGGATGCCCACGAGGCTGCTGGTGACGAACATCTCCTCGGCGCCGGCCAGATCCGGTGTCCCGAGCCGCCCGACGACGCTCGGGATGCCGAGACCGGCAGCGATCTCCAGAACGAGGTCGCGCATGATGCCGGCAACCCCTGCCGACCCGATGGCCGGTGTGAACAGCTGGCCAGCCCGGACCAGGAACAGGTTCGAACTCGTCCCACCGACCAAGCGACCATCACCTCCGAACATGATGCCCTCGTCGGCACCAACAGCCATCACCTGGGCCTGCGCCATCACATTATCGAGCCTGCCGAGCTTCTTGATGCCAGCCAGCACCGCGTTTTCACTCGCCGGTACGGTGCAGGTCACGGCGACAGCGCCGGGCCTGGGCTCGCCCGGAGCAGCCGGGAAGAAGCCGATGGCGAGCGTCGGCGCCGGGAGCGACGGCGGGCGGTAGCCCCGCGGCCCGGGGCCGCGGGTGACGATCAGTTTGGCCGTTCCGTTGCGCGTGCCGGCCCCGAGCGAGGCCAGTTGTGTCCTGATCATCCCGGCATCGGGCACCGGCAGCGCCAGGCGCCTGCAGCCGGCGGTGAGCCGGGCCAGGTGCCGATCGAGGAGTCGCGGCGTGGCTTGCCGCCAGGCGATGGTTTCGAAGAGCCCGTCGCCGTACGCGAAGCCGCGATCCTCGATATCGACGACCCCAGCCGCCTCGCCATTGACCAGCCACCGCCCCATCTCAGTCCGGCCCGTCCTGCAGCGCCAGCAGCATGCCCTTCGCCTTGGCGCGCGTTTCCTCGAGTTCGCGCTCGGGGGTGGAATCGGCCACGATGCCGCTGCCGGCGCTCAGGCGCCAGCCACCCTCATCCAGCGTGAGCGTGCGGATGAGGATGTTGAAGTCGCAGCTGCCGTCGCGGTTCAGGTAGCCCATCGACCCGGTATACGGGCCCCGGGGCCGGTCTTCCAGTTCCCGGATGATGCCCATGCCACGCACCTTGGGGCAGCCGGTAATGGTGCCGCCCGGGAACACGGCTCGGAGCACCGCACCCGGGCTGGCATCGGAGCGCAGCGTGCCGCTGACGGTGGAGACGATATGGTGCACGTGGGCATACGACTCGACGGTCATCAGGTCCTCGACCCGCACCGTGCCGGGCTGGCAGATGCGCCCGAGGTCATTGCGCTCGAGGTCGATCAGCATGACATGTTCGGCACGTTCCTTGTCGCTGGCGATCAGTTCGGCGCGGTGCTGCCGGTCTTCGGCTCCGGTCGGCGAACGTGGTCGCGTGCCGGCGATCGGACGCGTCTCGACGCGCTGGCCACGCACCTCGACGAGGCGTTCCGGCGACGAGGAGACGAGCCAGCCGCTGCCGAAGCGCACCAGTCCGGCGAATGGCGCCGGGTTGGTGCGTTGCAGGCGCTCGAAGACGCGCCACGCCGGCATCCCGGGTACGGCCGGGCCGTGCCACTGCCGGCTCAGGTTCACCTGGTACACGTCGCCGCGAGCGATGTGCCCGCGTGCCAGCCGGACGGCGTGCAGGAAGCGCTGCGGGTCCTCCTCGACGATGACTCCCGCGGCCGTGGCCGGGCCGCCTGGCCTGCCGGTGCGCTGCCGGCGCCTGGCCCGCAGCGCGTCCCCGGCGATCACGTCCAGCAGAGGCGCCTGGTCCGCCTCGGCCACGGCCGTCACCGAGCCGGTGCCGTGATCGTGGATCAGCGCCGCCGGCACACGCACCGCACTCGCCACGGGAAACGCCGGGTCCGTCGTCATCGGCACGCTCGGCTCGATCTGGCTGGCCAGCTCGTACCCGAGCACGATGAACCAGCCGCCGGTGAACGGCAGGTCGGGCAGCCCGGCTGGCAGCGGTCCTGTCTCGCGCCACCAGCGGTCGAGGGCGGCGAGAAAGTCCCGGTCCTCCACCACGGCACCAGGGCCGCTCAGTTGCCCGTCGGCCGCCAGGGTGAGGGCTTCGCCCGGAAAGGCGAACAGGATGTCGTAGCGACCGGTACCGGACGCTCCACCGCGACTTTGGAGCAGGCACGGATACCGGTCCGGTGCCTCGATGTGGAACTCGAGCAGGTCGACGGGGTGAGGCAGCCGCAGCGAACTGGCGGGCGACCTGACCACGACCGCCGGCCGTCCCGGCCGCTCAGACGCGGCGGAAGATCACGCTGCCGTTCGTGCCGCCAAAGCCGAACGAGTTCGAGATGGCGGCGTCGATCTTCATGCGGCGGGCAACGTTGGGCACATAGTCGAGATCGCACTCGGCATCCGGGTTGTCGAGATTGATCGTCGGCGGCGCCACCTGGTCGCGGATGGCGAGCACGGAAAACACGGCTTCCACCGCCCCGGCAGCGCCGAGCAGGTGGCCGGTGGTTGACTTGGTCGAGCTGACCGCGAGACGCGTGGCATGCTCGCCGAAGGCACGCTTGATGGCGCGCGTCTCGGCCAGGTCGCCGAGTGGCGTCGACGTGCCGTGGGCGTTGACGTACTGCACGGCCGATGCGTCGAGGCCGGCATCGCGCAACGCAGCTGCCATGCAGGCGCGGGCGCCTTCCCCGTCGTCCGGCGGCGCGGTGATGTGATGGGCATCCCCGCTCATGCCGAAACCGACCAGTTCGGCCAGCATGGTCGCACCGCGGCGGCGCGCGGATTCGTATTCCTCCAGCACGAGCGCCGCACCACCGTTGCTGAGCACGAAGCCGTCGCGATCGCGGTCCCAGGGCCGGCTGGCGCGCTGTGGGTCGTCGTTGCGCTGTGACAGCGCGCGGGCGGCGCAGAAGCCGCCGAGGCCCAGCGTCGTCGTGGCATGTTCGGCGCCACCGGCGACGATGGCGTCGGCGTCACCCGCAGCGATCAGGCGGCCGGCGATTCCGATGCAGTGCGTCGACGTGGTGCAGGCCGTGACGAGCGCGATGTTCGGTCCGCGGAAGCCGAACTCGATCGACACGTACCCCGAGATCATGTTGATGATGCTTGCCGGGACGAAGAACGGGGATATTCGGCGTGGCGAGTTCGCCTCGGCGTACTTGCGGTAGTTCGCCTCGATGGTGCCGATGCCGCCGATCCCGGACCCCAGGGCCACGCCGACGCGGTCCGGCGCATACCCTGCCGCATCGAGGCCGGCATCGCGGATGGCCTGTCGAGCGGCCACGATGCCGTACTGGATGAAGGTATCCATCTTCCGGGCTTCCTTGGCCGGAATATGGTCCTCCACGTTGAAGTCCCGGATGCAGCCGCCAAAGCGCGTCGAGTAGTCGCTGACGTCGAACTCGGTGATGGGCCCGATGCCGCTCACGCCCTCGACGACATTGCGCCAGGCCGTGGCGATGTCGTTGCCCACCGGCGCAACGATCCCCATGCCGGTGACGACCACCCGTCGCTTGGACATCTGGCTGTACTCTGTGTCAGGCGCGCCCGACGCTGCCGCGCCGGATCAGGACGTCCCGGGCACCGGCACGTCGCGTCTCGCGCTCACGCCTTGTTCTGGCGGGCGGTGATGTAGTCGATGGCTTCCTGAACAGTCGTGATCTTCTCGGCTTCCTCGTCCGGAATCTCGGTCTCGAACTCTTCCTCGAGGGCCATGACCAGCTCGACGGTATCCAGCGAGTCGGCGCCCAGGTCCTCCACGAAAGAAGCGTCGTTGGTGACCTCTTCTTCCTTCACACCGAGCTGTTCCGCCACGATGGTCTTTACCTGCTCAGCAATGCTGCTCATTTTTGGTCAGTCCTCATGAAACCTACGGAAGGAGTCGCCGTTCAGCCACGGCGGGAACCAGCGCGCGGCGTATTTTACGTATTTGGCCATGTACAGGCTAGGCCGCATTCCAGGGCGGGCCCGTGGCGCCAATCCCGCCTCAGATCATGTACATACCGCCGTTGACGTGGAGCGTTTCGCCGGTTACGTAGGCGGCTGCCGGCGAC
>JADZBS010000033.1 GCA_020851975.1 Gammaproteobacteria bacterium
CTGGCGCGCCTGGCAGGAATCGAACCTGCAACCCCCGGCTTAGAAGGCCGGTGCTCTGTCCGTTGAGCTACAGGCGCCCCGACTTGCCTGCCCCAGGGTCTGCCCGCAGCATCGCCGGCGCGAGCCGGAAGGTGGTCGGGGCAGACGGATTCGAACCGCCGACCCTCTGCTCCCAAAGCAGATGCGCTACCAGACTGCGCTATGCCCCGACGTGCCGACCGGACCATGAGACGCCGTCATTATAGCCGCCCTGCGCCGGGGCGGCAGGATGATAAGGATGCGACGGCAGGCGGTCAAACCGCCGGGCACCGGCGACCGCCTTGTCGCCGGATCCCGGTCTGGTATGGTGTGCCGCCATGTCCGCATGCCGCGGACTCCAGCCCGATTGCAAGCAGCCATGACCGCCCGACTCATCGATGGACGCGCCATCGCCAGCGACATCCGCGCGGACTTGCGCGCTCGCATCGCCGCCAGGCGCCAGTCGGGCCACCGGCCACCCGGGCTGGCCGTGGTCCTCGTCGGCAGCGATCCGGCCTCGCGCATCTACGTGCGCAACAAGCGCACGGCCTGCGAGGAGGTCGGCATCTCGGCCCGCGACTACGACCTGCCGGAGCACACGAGCGAGGCCGCCCTGCTCGAGCTGATCGGCACCCTCAACGCCGATGCGACCATCGACGGCATCCTGGTGCAGTTTCCCCTGCCGGCCCACATCAACGAGCCGGCGGTGATCGAGCACATCAGCCCGTTGAAGGATGTCGACGGTTTCCATCCCTACACCGTCGGGCGACTGGCCCAGCGCATCCCGATGCTGCGCCCCTGCACGCCCTTCGGGGTGATGACGCTGCTCAGGGCCATCGGCGTCGAGCCGAAGGGCCAGCACGCCGTGGTCGTCGGTGCATCCAATCATGTCGGCCGGCCGCTGGCCCTGGAGCTGCTGCTCGCCGGCGCCACCACCACGGTAGCCCACCGGTTCACGCGCAACCTGCGCGATTGCGTGAGCAGCGCCGAGATCCTCGCCGTGGCGGTGGGCAAGCCGCAACTGATTCCGGGTGACTGGATCCGGCCGGGTGCCGTCGTGCTCGACATCGGCATCACCCGCCTGCCGGACGGCCGCCTCGCCGGCGACGTCGACTTCGACGGCGCACGCCGTCGCGCGGCATGGATCACGCCGGTACCCGGTGGCGTCGGCCCCATGACAGTGGCCACGCTGCTCCAGAATACCCTGCAGGCGGCAATCGCCGGAGCCACCCTGCAGGAGATCCGGCCCGGCGAACGCGCCGGCATCGCCTGAAGCCGGAAAGGACAGCACCGATGACAGCACCGACCAGGCAACCGCGCCGCATCCTCCTCGCCATGCTGATCGCCGGCCTCGGGCTGGCGACCGGCGCCACGGCAGAAACACCACGGGTACGTATCGAAACCAGTGCCGGGAACATCGTGGTACGGCTCGAACCCGAACGCGCGCCGCTCAGCGTGGCCAACTTCCTGCGCTACGCGCGTGAAGGGTTCTACGAGGGCACGATCTTCCACCGCGTCGTCAGCGGCTTCGTCATCCAGGGTGGCGGTTACGACGCCACCCTGGCACCCCGCCAGCCGCGGGCCGGCATCCCCAACGAATCTGGCAACGGCCTCGGCAACCACCGGGGCACCATCGCCATGGCGCGCACGGCCGACCCGCATTCGGCCGATGCACAGTTCTACGTCAACCTCGCCGACAACGTGGTCCTCGATCCCAAACCGACGCGCTGGGGTTATGCGGTGTTCGGCCAGGTGGTCGAGGGCATGGAGGTCGTCGACGAGATCGGCCACCAGGCCACCGGCCCCCGCGACCAGATGCAGGACGTGCCGTTGAAGCCGGTCATCATCCGGAAAGTGGTGGTGCTGCCCGAACCGGCGCCGTGACCGCCCGCCTGTTCATCTCCGACCTGCACCTCGACCCGGCGCGGCCGCGCGCCACGGCCGCATTCCTCGATTTCCTGCGCGGCACCGCGCAGGATGCCGCCCGCCTCTGCATCCTCGGCGACCTGTTCGAGTTCTGGATCGGCGACGACGAAGACAGCGGCCACGCCCGCGAAGTGCTCGATGCGCTGGCCGAATACAGCGGCACGGGACGCAAACTCGACCTGATGCCCGGCAACCGCGATTTCCTCGTCGGGCAGGATTTCGCGCGCCGCACCGGCGCCCGCCTGCTCCCGGATCCGAGCCTCGAGACCTTGTTCGGTGTGCGCACCCTGCTCATGCATGGCGACCTGCTGTGTACCGACGACCACGGCTACCAGCGTTACCGGCGCATCGTTCACGATCGCCGCGTGCAGGCGCTGTTCCTGGCGCTGCCGCGGGCATGGCGGCGTGCAGCGGGCGCCGAAGGCCGCCGCCGCAGCCGCGACTACCAGGCGGCCCGCCCTGCGCCGGTCATGGACGTCAACCCCGCTGCGGTGACCGCAGCGCTGGAACGACACCAGGCCGAGGTGCTCGTTCACGGGCACACGCACCGGCCGGGCATTCACCGGCTGGACCTGCCCGGGCGCAGTGCCACGCGCATCGTGCTGGGTGACTGGTACGAACAGGGCAGCGTGCTGCGCTGGACGGCCCGGGGCTGGTCGCTCGACTCAGTGCCCTTTGCCTGAGGCAGCCGCCGGCCCGGTCTCAGGACGCCAGGCGAGCACCTCGGCGATGGACTGGAAACGCCCGGCCGGATCCTTTGCCAGCATGCGGTCGAGGGCCGGCTGGAAATGTGCGAGCGGGTCGGGCAACCGCGGCAGCGGTGCGTCGCGATGCTGGATGATCACCGACATGGCGGCCGGGCCATCGTAGGGCTTGCGCCCGGTCAGCATCTCGTAGAAGACGATGCCGAGGCTGTAGATGTCGCTGCGCTGGTCGACCGCATTGCCCTCGCCCTGCTCGGGGCTCATGTAGTAGGGCGTGCCGAAGATCGCCCCGGTACCCGTGATGCCGGCCTTGAACTGGGCCTGCTTGGCGAGGCCGAAGTCGATCAGCACGAGGCTGTCGTCCTCGCGGAACATGACGTTGGTGGGCTTGAGATCGCGGTGATAGATGCCGACGGCGTGCAGCGCACCGAGCGCGGCGGCCATCACCTGCATCGACGCGAACGCCTGCTCACCGCTCATTCCGGCCGCGATGCGCCGCTTCAGGCTGCCCCGGCTGCAGTATTCCATCGCGATGTAGGCGTGGTCGTCGGCGATGCCGAGGTCGAAGATGCGCACCACGTTCGGGTGATCGACCCGGGCAATCAGCTCGTATTCCTGCAGGAACCGGTCGAAATGCTTCTCGCCGCCGGAGTCGGGCACCTGCCGCAGCACCTTGAGCACGGCCAGGCGCCCGGTGGCACGCTCGCGGGTGAGATGGACCGAGGCCACATCGCCCTCGCTCAGCGTGCGGACCAGTTCGTAGCCGGGCAACCCCGGCAGGCCGCTGACGGCCGGCTCCAGGGCGCGCGGGCGGGCCGACTCTCCCGGCTGGCAGGCGGCGAGCGCCTGCTCGATCGCCTCGACCAGCCGCGGATGGCTCAGGCCCGATCGGGTGATGTAGTCGACGGCGCCGGCCTTGATGGCCGCGACGATCTGGCGCTCGTCACCGCTGCCGAGAAAGACGACCGGCGGGAAGCGCGGCGTCCGGCGCAATTGCCGCAGCCAGTCCAGCGCATCGCCGTGGGCCGCGGGATGACCGAGCAGGACGACGTCGCTGCCGGCACCCGAAAACGCCTGCGGCAGCCGCCCGGAAATGACCGGGTCGTAGTACTGCACGGCCGCATCGGGCCAGCGCGCCGTGACATGATGGCCGAGCAGGCGGCGAAAATCCGCGTGGTCGTCGATGATGAAGACGCGCGGGCCGTTCACGGTCACAGCATCATCTGCCTGCCTGGGACACCTGCTGTGCGGCCGGCGACAGCCATCCGGGCCGGTTCAGGCGGCCCCGGCGCGGGAACGCACGCTCACGGTATCGGCGTCGCCCGCGTCGTCGTCGCCCGTCGTGCCGGCCGCATGCTCACGCTGCAGGCGGGCATCATCACTGCGCTCGGCCTCGAGCCGCGCAAGATACTCCGGCGTGACGTCCTCGGTCACGTAACACCCGGAGAAGCAGGAGGTGTCGAACTGGCCGATGTCGCCATTGTCGTAGCGGACTGCCTTCACGAGGTCGTCGAGGTCCTGGTAGATCAGCCAGTCGGCGCCGATGTAGGCGGCCACCTCCGCGTCGCTGCGCCCGGCAGCCACCAGCTCGCGCGCCGCCGGCATGTCGATGCCATAGACATTCGGATAACGGACCGGCGGCGAGGCCGAGGCGAAGTACACGCGCCGCGCGCCCGCTTCGCGGGCCATCTCGATGATCTGCCGCGAAGTGGTGCCGCGGACGATGGAGTCGTCGACCAGGAGCACGTTCTTGTCGCGGAACTCCAGGTCGATGGCATTGAGCTTGCGCCGCACCGACTGGCGGCGGATCTCCTGCCCGGGCATGATGAACGTGCGCCCGATGTAGCGGTTCTTGATGAAGCCCTCGCGGTACTTCACCCCGAGCCGGTGGGCGACCTCCAGGGCGCTGGTGCGGCTGGAATCGGGAATGGGGATGACGACATCGATGTCGTGTGCCGGCCGCTCCCGCAGGATCTTGTCGGCCAGGCGTTCGCCCATGCGCAGGCGCGCCTTGTACACGGAGATGCGGTCGATGATCGAGTCGGGCCGCGCAAAGTAGACGAACTCGAAGATGCAGGGCGTATAGCTGCGCGGTCCGCCACAGGGATTGGCGTGCAACCGCCCGTCCCGCTCGATGTAGACCGCCTCGCCGGGCAGGATGTCGCGGACCAGCTCGAAATCCAGTGCATCGAGCGCGACGCTCTCCGAGGCGACGATGTACTCGGGTCCCTGCGGCGTATCACGCCGGCCGAGGCAGATCGGGCGGATGCCGTCGGGGTCGCGAAACGCGACGATGCCGTGGCCGAGGATCATGGCGACCACCGCATAGCCGCCGCGGCAGCGGCGATGCACGCCACTCACCGCGGCGAACACGCCCTTCGGCGTCAGCCTGCGCCCGTTCTGCCGCTGCAGCTCGTCAGCGAAGACGTTGAGCAGCGCTTCGGTGTCCGAGCCGGTGTTGAGATGGCGCCGATCATGATTGACCAGCAGCTCCTTGAGCTCGGCCGCGTTGGTGAGGTTGCCGTTGTGGGCGAGGCAGATGCCGTAGGGGGAGTTCACGTAGAACGGCTGCGACTCCGACGAGCTCGAGCAGCCAGCCGTCGGGTAGCGCGTATGACCGATGCCGATGTTGCCCTTCAGGCGCAGCATGTGCCGCTCCTGAAAGACATCGCGAACCAGGCCGAGCGCCTTGCGCGTGAAGAGCGTGCCGTCGTCCTCGGTGCTGATCCCGGCCGCATCCTGACCGCGATGCTGCAGGACCGTCAGCGCGTCATAGATCGCCTGGTTGACCGGGCGATGCGCGACGATGCCGACGATGCCACACACGTGATCAGCTCCTGACTGCGAACAGCCCGGCAGGTGAGTCAGAACGGAAGGAACCCGTCAATGACCAGGACCTGCCGAGGCCCTGCTCCGCGGCCTCGCGCAGCGCATCGGCTACGGGCGCGGCATACGGTATCAGTTTCGACTCCTGCCACCAAGGCTCCCCGGTCACGGCTGCGATGCGCAGCACGATGACCGTCACGGCAACCAGCAGGACACCGCGGGCGACGCCGAAGGCCACGCCGAGCAACCGGTCGGGCAGGCCGAGCCCCGCGCTGCGCAACGCACGCGTGACGAGCCAGCCGAGCAACCCGCCGCCGATCAGCACGCCAAGGAACACCGCGCCGCGTGCCGCCCACAGCCTGGCCTGGGGATTTGCCAGCCACTCGGCGAGCAACGGTGCCACCGCGGCAGAATGGCGGCCTGCCACCCACAACGCCGCGACCCAGACGAGGAGCGAGATGGCCTCCCGCACCAGGCCACGCACCAGGCCGATGAGCGCCGACGCCAGCAGGATGCCGATGAAGGCGAGATCGAGTGTGTTCAGCCCGAGCATGCCCCGGCGACCGTGGATCAGGCGGCCACGAGCTGGCCGGGCTGGCCGGCCGCCGAGAGCCGCCGTGCGAGATCGGATGCGGTCTGGCGCGAGCCTGCCGGACCGACCCGCACGCGGTAGAGCGTCTTGCCGCCGCGCTCCAGCGGGCTGACATACGCCTCGAAGCCCTTGCCCCGCAGCGTGGCCACGAGTCGCTCGGCGTTGGCCCTCTGGCCGAAGGTGCCTACCTGGACGACGAACCCGCTGCCGGTCGCCGGCGCACGCTGTGGCGGCGCCGCGGCCGCGGCCTCAGCCACCGGCGGTGCACTTGCTGGCGTCGACGGAGAGGCGACGGTGGCAGGCTTCGGCGGCACCGCGGCCTCGCGCGGCGGGACTGCCGGCGCCGGCGGTGGTTCAGGCGGCTGTGCAAGCGCCGGCAGTTGCGAACCGGCCACGTCTGCTGCTGCCTCGGGCTCCCGGACCGGCGGCGGTGCCGGTGCCGGCGCCGTCGGGCGCGCCTCGCCAAGACGAAACGTCTGCGTCCGGACTTCGTCCGCCCGCTGGCCGGGCACCGTCGCCGCCTCACGCTCCGGTTGCGGACCACCGTCGAGAATCAGTGGACCCAGGACGACGAGCGCCACGATCAGCACGCCGGCGCCGACCATGCGTTCCTGCAGTTTGCGCTCCATGGCTGTCCGGGTCGCGAAAGGGCTGTTCAGTATATGCCAAGCCAGCGCAGCGCGGGCCCGACAACCCGGAACGACCCGCAGACAACGATGCGACCCGAAGGCATCGTGAGCTGTTGCGCCAGTCCGAACGCCGCCGCCACCGAGTCAGCCACGTGCACCCCGGTCATGCCGAGTTCGCCGAGTCGCATTGCGATCGATGCCGCAGCCCGCGCGCGAGGGTCGTCGACCGGACAGGCGATCCAGCGGCAAGCCAGCCCGCCCAACTCGGCGGGAAACGCATCGAGCGATTTGTCGCCGAGGATGCCGAGGACGATCGTGCAGTCGCAGGCCGGCGACAGTGTCCCGAGCTGGGCACGCAGCGTGGCGGCCGCCTGCGCGTTGTGGGCGACATCCAGGATCCACTCGTGCTCGCGCTGCACGACCTGGAAGCGGCCGGGAGGACGCACGCCGGCGACGATGTCGCCGGCAGCGGCGGCATCGGCCAGAACCCCCGCGTCGAACCGCTCCAGCGCCGCCAGCGCCACACTGGCATTGCGCAACTGCGCCGCCGTGGCGGCTGGCGGGTAGCGCAGGCCCTCGAGCACGGCCTGCCGCCCGCGCCAGCTCCAGCCCGGTCGCGAAGGCGTGTAGTCGAAACCTGCGCCGAGGCTCGCGAGGTCGGTGCCGAGGGTTGCCGCGGCCGTCCGCAGCGGGGCCGGCACCGGCCAGTCGCCATAGAACGCCGGCCGGCCGGCCCGCAGAATCCCGGCCTTCTCCGCCGCAATGGCCTCGATCGTCGCACCGAGGAATTCCTGATGATCGAGGGCCACCGTGGTGACGAGCGCGAAATCCGCGTCGATCAGGTTGACCGCATCGAGCCGCCCGCCCATGCCCACCTCCAGCACCCAGGCATCGCAGCCGGCGGTGCGGAACAGGTCGAAGGCCGCCAGGGTCCCGAACTCGAAGAAGGTGAGCGGCACGTCCTCGCGCGCAGCCTCCACCCGCGCGAAGGCCGACAGCAGTTCGGCATCGGTGGCCATCCGCCCGTCCACGCGCATGCGCTCGTTGTAGGCGAGCAGGTGCGGTGAGGTGTAGGTACCGACCCGGCGCCCTGCACGGCGCAGGAAGGCCTCGAGCAACGCCACCGTGGAACCCTTGCCGTTGGTGCCACCGACGGTGAACACCGGGTGCGGCGGCGTGACGCCGAGGCGATGGGCGACGGTGCCCACGCGCTCCAGACCGAGGTCGATCGATCGCGCATGCAGCGACTCCTGCCAGCGCAACCACTCGGCGAGCGTGCGCTCCGCCATCCGGGCATCAGGCCTCGGGGGCCGGACGTTTGGTCAGCTTGGCCAGCAAGGCGGCGATTTCGTCGCGCATGCGACGGCGGTCGACGATCATGTCGACGGCGCCGTGCTCGAGCAGGAACTCGCTGCGCTGGAAGCCCTCGGGCAGGGTTTCGCGCACCGTCTGCTGGATCACGCGCGGCCCGGCGAAGCCGATGAGCGCCCTGGGTTCGGCGATGTTGACGTCGCCGAGCATGCCGAGGCTCGCCGAGACGCCACCCGTGGTGGGATCGGTCAGGACCGAGACGAACGGCACGCGCACCTCGGCGAGGGCCGCCAGCGCCGCACTGGTCTTGGCCATCTGCAACAGGGAAAACAGGGCTTCCTGCATGCGGGCCCCGCCGCTGGCCGAGAAGTTGATCAGCGGCATCTTGTTGTCGCGGCTGTAGGTGGCCGCGCGGGCGAATTTTTCGCCGACTACCGAGCCCATCGAGCCACCCATGAAGCGGAACTCGAACGCGCAGACCACCACGGGCTGGCCCTTGAGAAGCCCGGTCATCGCCACCAGCGCGTCGTTCTCCCCGGTCTCCTTCTGGGCCTGGGCGATGCGGTCGCGGTAGCGCTTGCTGTCGCGGAACTTGAGTGGATCCTGCGGCGCGAGACGCTCGGCGATCTCCCGCCCGGAGTCGGCATCGAGAAACACCTCGAGGCGGCTGCGCGCCGACAGGCGCATGTGATGGTCGCACTTCGGGCAGACGTAGAGGTTGCGCTCGAGCTCGGCCCGATACAGCTGCGCACCACACTCCGGGCACTTGATCCAGATGCCCTCGGGGACGGAGCGCGTCTTGCGCTCCGTCTTGATCCGCGACGGCATGACCTTTTCGAACCAGCTCATCAGGCAGGCATCATAATCAAGTGGCGCTTACAGATCACCCGCGCGAAACACGGGTGCGGCCGGGATCCCGAAGTGCTCCGGATAAGACACCGCCGTCAGGTACAGCCCGCAGGCCGGCGCGGTCATGCCGGCCGCACGCCGGTCCCGCTCGCGCAGGACCCGGCCGAGCCAGCCCGGCTCGGCCTCGCCGCGCCCGACCCGCACCAGCGAACCGACGATGTTGCGCACCATGTGATGCAGGAAGGCGTTGGCACGACACTCGACGACGATGAACCCGCCCTGCCTCGTCAGCACGAGCCGCTGCAACTCGCGCCGTGGCGAACGTGCCTGGCATTGCGCAGCGCGGAAGGCGCTGAAGTCGTGCTCGCCCAGCAGCTCGGCGGCTGCCGCCTGCATGGGAGCCAGGGCCAGCGCGGCAGTCACCCACCAGGCGCGGTCGTGGTGCAGGGCCGAGCGCGCGTCGCGATTGAGGATCAGGTAGTGATAGGTGCGGGCCAGCGCCGAGTAGCGGGCTTCGAAGGTCTCCGGGACCTCGCGCACCCAGGCCACGCTCACCTGCGCCGGCAGGTTGCTGTTCACGCCGAGCAGCCAGGAACGCAGGCTGCGCCGGGCGCCGGTATCGAAATGCGCAACCTGGGCACAGGCGTGGACCCCGGCATCCGTGCGACCCGCTGCGTTGACCGCGACCGGCTCATCGGCAACTGCGGACACGGCCGTCTCGACGGCTGCCTGGATGCTGCCGGCGTGAGCCTGGCGTTGCCAGCCGCAGAAGGCGGTGCCGTCGTACTCGATGCCGATGGCGAGCCTGGGCATGGGGCTCGAAGCCGTCCGCGCCATGCCGCGGCTACGGCCGCGCGGCTCAGCCGTCGAGGTTGTCGAGCAACTGGCGGGCCTCCTGGCGCTGCGCCGGATCGCCTTCCTCGATGACCTCGTTCAGGATGCTGCGCGCACCGTCCGGGTCGCCCATGTCCGCGTAGGCGCGGGCGAGGTCGAGCTTGGTGCCGACCTCGGTCATCGTCGGATCCTCCGGGCGCCGCGGGCCGATGGCCCGGAGTCCGGTAGCGGTGAGATCCGACTCCGCCGGGGTCATCATGCTGTCCAGGTCGATGTCGAGCGACGGCAGGTCGTCGCTGGTGACACTGAGCCCGGGCGCGATGAGGGAGTCACCGCTGCCACCGACACCGGGTTGTTCGGCGGTATCGTCGACGAGCCCGCCTGTGCCGCCCCGTTCGACGGCATCCTTCAGCTTGCCGAGTGTGGGGCTGCTGTCGATCACGGACGTGGATTCGTCGCCCTGCGCCGATAGCTCGGTACCCAGGTCGAGGTTGAGGTCGAGGTCGGGCAGCGCCTCCTGCAGGCCGGTACCGATGTCGCGTGCGGCGTCATCGAGGCCCGCCAGATCGAGTCCGAGATCCAGGACGTCGATCTCGGCCGTCTGGTCCGGGCGGCTGTCGCCACCGCTGCCCGCGAGCCCCTGAAGACGTGCCGTGGCGCCAAACTCCGGCGCGGGCGCTTCGACGGTCGGCGTCTCCATGGTGCGCGAGGCACGCGAAGTCTCGATCGTCGGCGTCTCCATCGTCGGCGTCAGTGCCGGGCTCTCGATGGTCGGCGTCTCCATCCTCGAGGCCGAGTCGATCCCCGGCGCCTCCAGCGTGACGATTTCCTGGGTCTGCGCCGACGACCAGGGACGCTCCGCGAGCCGGGTCGGGGCATTGGCATCGAGTTCCGCGTCCGCCTCGCCGCTCAGGTCGAAGTCGATGCCGCCGGCATCGGCATCGAGCGGCAGGTCGACCGTGCCACCGCTGCTGTCGGAGAACGCCAGGTCCATCTCGTCGGCCTCGGGTACGGCCGCTCCGGCGAACAGGGCTTCGTTCGGGCACAACTGGCGGCCCATGATGCCGACGCGCTTCCAGTCCGGATCCGACTCGTTGCCGATCTGATCATGCAGGGTGCGCGCCTGCTTCAGGAAGCCCTCGCGGTTCTCCCACACGAAATAGACGTCGAGCAGCTTCAGGGCGAGATCGCGCCGTGCCGGCTCGCGCCTGCTGGCCGCCACGAGCAGGTCTGCCGCCTGGTCGTACAGGCCGTAGGCCATGTGGAAATCGGCTTCGGCGAGCGGGTCGGACTGGTCGAGGTTGACCGGCCCGTCGGTACTGATCGTCTTTTCGAGCGGCAGTTCCTCGTCACCACCACGAGGAACGGCGCGCCGTTCGACCGGCACCGGTGCGCCGGTGCGCGCTGCCTCTTCCTCGATGACGATCATGTCCTCGCCACGTGCCGTGCCAGCGTCGTCCCTGGCCGACGCTTCCCCGCCCGGACGGCGGGTAGTCGGCCGCCACGCGGGTTCCTGCGCGCCACCAGCACGGCGGCGCACCAGCACGAGGGCGCCAATGGCAACCACGGCTGCCGCCACCCACAGCCAGGCATTGGTGAGCAGACCGAGAAGCGTATCGACGATGCCGCTGCCGGCTCCCTCCGGCGCCGGCCGGGGCCGCGCCGGCGCGGCCGGCTTCTGCGGGACGGGCGCGGCAGCCGGCGGCGCCTCGGCCTCGGCTTCAGCCTCGATCGGGGCCTGCGCTGCGGGTGCCGTCGGCTCGGGCTCGACGGCGGCTTCGGCCCCCGGGCGCAGCGCGGGTTGGCCAGCCTGGCGTTCGAGTTCCGCCACGCGGCGACGCAAGGCCTGCAACTCGGCGTCCTTCACCGCCAGCAGGCGACGGCTCTCTTCAGCGTCGGCAGCAGCTTTCGCCCCCGCCGTGGATCCGGCGACGGTCGCCGGCGGCGGAGCGGCCTCCGCCGGCGGCACGAGCTCGAGACGTGCTGGCCGCTCGACGGTCCCGCCGGCACCACCCTGCCACTCCAGATTCTGGCGACGGACTTCGGCGTCGGCCGTGCCACGCCCGACGGCATCGATCGCCGCACGGTCGGGGATGCGCAGCACGGCGCCGGCGTTGAGGCGGTTGATGTTGCCGGCGAAGGCTTCCGGATTCGCGCGGTAGATGGCCAGCATCATCGGATTGATGTCGGCCGCAGAGCCGGCCCGGTAGCGGTCGGCAATGCCCCACAGGGTCTCGTTGCGCTGGACCACGTGCGTGCCATCGGCAGGCGACACCGGCGCTGCAGCCGGCGTCTCGGCCGGCGTCTCGACCACCGGTGCCTCTGCCGGCTCCGGCTCAGCCACCGCAGCTGCCTCGGCCGCCGGGCTGGCCACACGGGTGGCACCACCGGTGAAGGCCGGCGGATCGAGCAACACGGTGTACTCGCGCAGCAACCGGCCCTGCGGCCAGCGCACTTCGAGCAGCAGCGTGACGAACGGCTCCATCACCGGCTGCGCCGAAGTGATGCGGATCGCCGGTCCGACACCCGTCGAGACCACGGCGAAGCTGAGATCACCGAGGAACACCGGGCGCTGCAGCCCGTATTGAGCGAAGGTATCTGACGAGGCGAGCGCGACGTCGAGGCCGGCGAGTTCACCGGCGGTGTCGCTCACCAGCGGAATCTCGGCCGCGAACGGCTCGTTGAGATAGGACCTGGGCTGGATCTCGCCGAGGCCGAGGGCAACTGCACAGACGGGCAGCAGCCCGACCAGCGTGACGCTTGCTGCAGCGGGAATTCGTGACATCACCGGACCCCGAGTGGTAGCCATCCCGTCACCTCGTGGTGCCCAGAACGGAAAGCGCAACAATGGCTCGCAAACCCCTGAAAAGCCGGGGCCACTATAGCCTAAAAATAATCGCGCACCAAAATTTCGGCGATCTGGATGCTGTTCAGGGCGGCGCCCTTGCGGATGTTGTCCGCCACCACCCACAGGCTGATGCCCCGCGGGCAGGAGATGTCCTCGCGGATGCGGCCGACGAACACGTCGTCGCGATGTGCCGCCTCGGTGGCCGCCGTCGGGTAACCGCCGAGCCGCGCCTCGTCGAGCACGGTCACGCCCGGCGCCCGGGCCAGCAGCTCCCTGGCCCTCGCGGCGGTCAGCTTCTCGCGGGTCTCGACGTGCACTGCCTCGGAATGGCCGAAGAACACCGGCACCCGCACCGCCGTGGGATTCACCTGGATCGACTCGTCGCCGAGGATTTTGCGGGTCTCCCACACCATCTTCATCTCTTCCTTCGTGTAGCCGTTCGGCTGGAACTCATCTATATGAGGCACGACGTTGAAGGCGATGGGCTTGGCGGCGCCGTCCGTCTGCACCGCCTCGCCGCCGAGGGACTGGCCGGCCTGGCGGCGCAGGGTCTCGACCGAGCGCCTGCCCGCGCCGGAGACCGACTGGTAGGTAGCGACGTTGATGCGGGTGATGCCGGCGGCATCGTGGATCGGCTTCAGCGCCACGACCATCTGGATGGTCGAGCAGTTCGGGTTGGCAATGATGTGGCGCGTCCGGTACTGGGCGATGGCGGCAGGATTGACCTCCGGCACCACCAGGGGGATATCGGCCTCGTATCGGAACTTCGAGGTGTTGTCGATCACCACGCAGCCGGCCGCACCCGCGCGCGGCGCGTGCACCGCCGACACGCTGGCACCGGCCGAGAACAGGCCGATGTGCATGCCCGCAAAGTCGAAACGCTCGACGTCCTCGACCGGGTAGTCCTTGCCGCGAAAGCGCACCGTCTTGCCGGCCGAGCGCGCGCTCGCCAGCGGCACGAAGCGGTCCACGGGGAAGGCGCGTTCCTCGAGGATATCAATGAGGGTCTCGCCCACCAGGCCGGTGGCGCCGAGTACCGCGACGTTGTAACCCTTGCTCATGACCTGTGCCGTTCCCGTGCCGGTCCCGCCGGCCGACGGCGAAGCATAGGCATTCAGCCGCCGATTACAAGCCCGGCGCCTTTCATGTCGCGCGACCCGGCGCTGGCTGCGGCAGGCCCGTGACCACGTCGGCGTTCTGGGCCCGCTGGCGCAGGTAGTGATCCATCAGCACCAGCGCCAGCATCGCTTCGGCGATCGGCGCGGCCCGCAGGCCGACACACGGGTCGTGCCGGCCCGTGGTGACGATGTCGGTGGCCGCTCCCGTCCGGTCGACCGTCGCACCGGGCAGGCGGATGCTCGAGGTCGGCTTCAGGGCGATGCCGACCAGCAGGGCCTGGCCGGAGGAGATGCCGCCGAGCGTGCCGCCAGCCGAGTTCTTCAGGAAGCCGCCCGGTGCCATCTCGTCGCGGTGGCGCGAGCCGCGCTGCTCCACCACAGCGAAGCCGTCGCCGAGTTCCACGGCCTTCACCGCGTTGATGCCCATCATGGCGTGGGCGATCGCGGCATCGAGCTTGTCGAACACGGGCTCGCCGAGTCCCGCCGGCACACCCTCGGCCACCACGTTGATGCGCGCGCCGATGGAGTCGCCTTCCGCACGCAGCGCATCCATGAAAGCCTCGAGTTCCGGGACGCGCGCCGGCTCGGCGCAGAAGAAGGCGTTCTGGTCGATGGCCGACCGGTCGGTCACGCCGAGCCGGATCGGGCCGAGCTGCGCGAGATAGGCCCAGATCTGCACACCGAGCCGCTCGCGCAGGTACTTGCGGGCGATGGCGCCCGCCGCCACGCGCATCACCGTCTCGCGCGCAGAGGACCGGCCGCCACCGCGCGGATCGCGGATGCCGTACTTCTGCTGGTAGGTGTAGTCGGCGTGTCCCGGACGAAACTTGTCCCCGATGGCAGCGTAGTCCTTCGAACGCTGGTCGACGTTCTCCACCAGCAGCCCGATCGGCGTCCCCGTGGTGACGCCTTCGAAGACCCCGGACAGGATGCGGACGCGATCAGGTTCCTGGCGCTGCGTGGTGTGTCGCGAGCGGCCCGGCCGGCGGCGCTCCAGATCGCGCTGGATATCGTCCTCGGCGAGTACGAGCCCGGGCGGGCAGCCGTCGACGATGCAGCCGAGCGCCGGGCCGTGACTCTCGCCGAAGGTGGTGACCGTGAATGCCTTGCCCAGGGTATTGCCGGCCATGATGCGTCCTGATCGCCGCGGGGATCGCGCGCCTGCCGTCAATTGTCGCCCGGCAGGTCGCCGGCCGCCACCAGCGCGATGCCGTCGCCACCCTGCTCGAACTCGGGCCAGATGAACGGCACGCGCGGAAAGGCCTGCTCGAGCGCGGCCGCCCCGCCGCCGACCTCCACGGCGAGCCAGCCGCCCGCTGCCAGGTGTGCACGGGCCTCGCCGACGATGCGGCGCACGAGCACGAGCCCGTCGGCTCCGCCCACGAGCGCCGCGCGCGGCTCCCAGGCGAACTCCGGCGGCATGTCCTCGAGGTCGCCCTCGGGCACGTAGGGCGGGTTGGTGACGATGAGGTCGAAGGACCCGGCCAGGCCGGCGTAGAGATCCGTCCGGATCAGCTGCACCCGGTCTTCCACGCCGTGGCGCACCACGTTGCGCCGCGCGACGGCCAGGGCATCGGCCGAGATGTCGGTCGCGACGATCCTGGCATCGGGCCAGGCGAGTGCGCAGGCCACGGCGATGCAGCCGCTGCCGGTGCCGATCTCCAGGATGCGCGCGCGCGCGCGTGGCGGCACCCAGGGCTCGAAGCGCGCGGCGATGAGTTCGGCGACTGGCGAGCGTGGCACCAGGACACGGCTGTCGACGTGGAACGGCAGGCCGGCGAACCAGGCCTCGCCGAGCAGATAGGGCGCCGGCTGGCGCTCGGCAATGCGCCGGGCGAGCAGCGCCGCGCAGCGCTGGCGCTCGTCCGCCGTGAGCACGCGCGCGTAGGCTGCCACCTCGGCATGGTCGAGGCCGAGCGCGTGATAGACGATCGCGGCAGCTTCGTCGCGCCAGTTGGCGGTGCCGTGGGCGCACACGACACCGGCCGCCTCGAGTTCGGCCGCCGCTTCGCGAAGCAGCTCGCCGACGGTTCCTGCGGTGGCTGGCATGGCGCAGCGGGAGCCCTGTGTAGAATGACGCACCTAGTCTAAGCCACGAACCGCCTCATCCGCCGTGCTCCAGTCGCTGCGCGAGACGCTCTTCATCCTTCTGCAGCGGCTGCTGCCGGCGCGCCTGCTGGGCCGCCTGGTCTACCGCGCCACGCGCAGCACCCGGCCGCTGCTCAGGAACCTGCTGATCGGCAGCTTCACGCGACTGTATGCGGTCGACCTCGCCGAGGCCGAGCCGCCGCCCGGCGGCTACCCGAGTTTCAACGCCTTCTTCACGCGGTCGCTGCGCGCGCAGGCACGCCCGGTGGATGCCGATCCGGCGGGCATCGTGAGCCCGGCCGACGGGCGCATCCAGCAGATCGGCACCCTGCGCGGCGCGGCGCTGCTGCAGGTCAAGGGCAGCGAGTACGATGCGGGCGAACTGCTCGCCGATGCGGCGGCCGCTGCCGCCTACCGCGATGGCCTGTTCGCCACCATCTACCTCGCGCCCTGGAACTACCACCGCGTCCACATGCCGCTGGCGGGCTGCATCCGGCGCATGACCCACGTGCCCGGTGAGCTGTGGTCGGTGAACGCCACCACGGCTGCGCGCGTGCCACGCCTGTTCAGCCGCAACGAGCGGCTGGTGTGTCACGGCGAGGCAGCCTGGGGACCGTTCGCCGTGGTGCTGGTCGGTGCGCTCAATGTCGGCAGCATGTCCACCGCGTGGGCGGGCGAGGTGCTGCCGCGACGCGCGCACGGGCCATGGCACTGGGACTACCCGGCCGGAAATCCCGCCACCACGCTCGGGCGGGGCCACCTGCTCGGCCAGTTCAACATGGGCTCCACCGTCGTGCTGCTCCTGCCGCGCGGCATCGCCCGCTGGGACGCCGCTCTCGCGCCCGGGGCCGCCGTGCGCGTGGGGCGCGCCATCGGACGCCTGGAGACGCCGTGAGCGCAACCGGCTGGCGCCCGCTGGCGAGCCCCGCGATGCTCCGCCATCGCGCCGGGGCACTCGCTGCCGTGCGCGTGTTTTTCGCCGCGCGCGAGGTGCTCGAAGTCGAGACCCCGACGCTGGTCGCACACGCCGTGAGCGACCCGCAGCTCGCCAACGTGCGCTGCCGGCTCGGCCCGGAACCCGGGCGCGAGCAGTGGCTGCATACCTCCCCCGAGTACCACATGAAGCGACTGCTCGCCGCGGGCGCGCCGGACATCTACCAGCTCGGCAAGGTGTTCCGCGACGGCGAATCAGGGCCACGCCACCTGCCGGAGTTCACGCTGGTGGAGTGGTATCGGCGCGGCATGGATTACGAGGTCTTCAAGGCCGAGGTCTGCGACCTCGTGCGCGCTGTCGGCGACACGCTCGGGCGCAGCGTGCCGGCGCCACGTCACCGCCGCTATGCCGAGCTCCTGCAGGAACACACTGGCATCGATGTGCTCGAGGCCCCGGTGACAGCGCTGCGGGCGCGGGCGCTCGAGCAACTGGCGGAGCCGGGCGATTCCCGGCTGGCACGGCAACTCGGCGATGACCGCACGGCCTGGCTCGACCTGCTCGTCGTCGCCGTCGTCGAGCCGGCTCTCGCCGGCGGCGGACTGGTGGTGGTCGATGGCTTCCCGGCGGCGCAGGCGGCGCTGGCACGGCTCGATCCGGGCGACCCGCGGGTTGCCCGCCGCTTCGAGGTCTATCTCGACGGCATCGAACTCGCCAATGGCTATCACGAACTCGCGGATGTCGCCGAACAGCGGCGCCGCTTCGAGGCCGATGGCGCACGCCGCCTCGATCTGGGGCTGCCCGCGGTGGCGGCCGACGACTCGTTGCTCGCCGCCCTTGCCGCCGGGCTGCCCGACTGCTGTGGCGTTGCCCTCGGCTTCGACCGGCTGCTGATGGCCTGCCTCGGGCTGCGCTCGATCCGGGAAGTGGTGGCTTTCGCAGCGCCCGAGGGCGACTGAGCCGGCGGCAGAGCGCGGCGCGGTTCAGCGCACGCGCGAGATGTATTCCCGGGTCCGCGTGTCGACCTTGATCACTTCACCCTCTTCGACGAACAGCGGCACCTTCACCACGGCGCCGGTCTCGAGCGTCGCCGGCTTCATGCCACCCGTGGCCGTGTCGCCCCGGATGCCGGGATCGGTCTGCACGATCTTCAGCTCGACATGCGGCGGTGGCTCGACCAGCAGCGGCTGGCCGTTCCACAGCGTGATGTTGCAGAGCATCTGTTCCTTGAGCCAGCTCTTCGCCTCGGCCACCGAGGCGGCTCCGGCAGCGTGCTGTTCGAAGGTCTCCGGCTCCATGAAGTACCAGACGTCACCGTCGTTGTAGAGGTACTGCATCGGGGTGGTCATGACGTCGGCGGCCTCGGCGGTATCGCCGGACTTGAACGTCTTCTCCACGGTGCGGCCCGTCTTGAGATTGCGCACGCGCACGCGGTTGAACGCCTGGCCCTTGCCGGGTTTGACGAACTCATTCTCGATCACCACGTAGGGATCGCCATCGAGCAGGAGCTTGACGCCCGCCTTGAATTCGCTGGTGCTGTAACTGGCCATGATCGTCCGCAGGATGAGCGGGTGGTCGGCGCGAACCGTCGCGGTGACCCCGCATCGCTGCCGCCGGGACGGGTTGCCCCGGCGGGGCGCGCGCCATTCTATAGCCTTTGCCGGCAGCATGCCTGACATAATCGGGGGCAGGTCACATAACCAGACGCGGGTCACATAATCCCCCGCATGCGGCCTGCAGAATTCACCGCGCCGCCGGCCCGCTCGGGCTGTCCGGCGGTGGGATTCTCTGGCCGGCCTGGGAAGCGGACATTGGCGAACGCAGTTGGTGTGCCCCTGATCGTCGTCAGTCGCCTCGACGATCATCTCGCCGCGATCAACACGGTATTGCGTGAGGCCGGGCATGCCGTGCACTGCACGCGCGTGGACGAGCCGGCCGCCCTCGAGGAAGCGATCGCCGAGCAGCCGCCCGAGCTGGTCCTGATCTTCGCCGACGAACCCGATCTCGACCTGACGGGACTCTCCGGCGCGATATTCCGCCGCAATCCGCCGATTCCGGTGCTGCTCGTGCGCCAGCAGGTCACCGAGCGCATGATCGCCGATGCGGTGGCGGCCGGTGCCCGCGACGTCGTCTCGCTGGCCCACAAGGGGCGGCTGCAGGCCGTGGTGGAGCGCGAACTGCGCGCCCGCCGCCTGCAGGCGGCCCTCGACGGCGTGCTGTCCTCGGCCACGCAGTACAAGCAGGAACTGCGCAACCTGATGAAGGGCGCCACCGAGGCGATCATCGACGTCCAGGAAGGCATCGTCATCAACGCCAATCCGGCCTGGCTCGGCATGTTCGGCCTCGAGCAGGAACAGGACCTCGCCGGACAGCCCTTCATGGACCTGTTCTGCGACAAGGACCAGCCGAGCCTCAAGGGCGCGGTGCAGGCCTGTCTCAAGGGCAAGTGGCTGGACGCGAGCCTGCAGGTCACCGGTCAGCGCCGCGACGGTTCCGGCGTCGGGCTGGAGCTGAAACTCCAGCACGTCACGGTCGACGGCGAACCGGCGGTGCGGGTGATCGGGCCCGCCGAGCGGCCTGCCGAGACCGCGACAGAGGAACTGGTCGAACAGGCGCTGTGGAAGGATCCTTCCACCGGCTTCCTGCTGCGACATCACTTCCTCGAGCACCTGGACCAGCGCCTGCAGAAGCCGCCGGCAGCCGGGGTGCGCGCGCTGGTCTACATCCGGCCGGACCATTTCTCGCGCGTGCACCGCGATGTCGGCCTGCTCGGCACCGAGGCACTGATCATGCGGCTCGCCGAGCTGCTGCGCGAACTGTTGCAGCCGAACGACCTCTGCGGGCGTTTCGGCGGCACCATCTTCGCCGCCATCGTCGAGCGCGGCACCATGAACGACGTCGAGGCCTGGGCCGAGCAGGTGCGCAAGGCTGTTGCCGGCCGTGTCTTCGAGGTCGACCACCAGTCGACCACCCTCACCTGCACACTGGGGCTCACCGAGATCGGCAGCGAACCGGCAGCGGTGGCCGAGCTGCTGACCGCCTCGGAGAAGGCCTGCCGCACCGGGCGCGACGCCGGCGGCAACCGCGTGGAACTCTGCGATTCGACTTCGGCGACGCAGAAGGTGCGGATGCTCGACGCCACCTGGGTCCCGCGCATCCGCGCCGCCCTGATGCAGAACCGCTTCCGCCTCGTCCACCAGCCGATCGCCAGCCTCACCGAGGAAGTGCAGGGCATGTTCGACACGCTGGTGCGCATGGTCGACGAGAGCGGCAACCTGATCCTGCCGAACGAGTTCGTGCCGCCGGCCGAGCGGGCCCACATGATCAAGAACGTGGACCGCTGGGTGATCGGCGCCTCGCTGTCGTTCTGCGCCACCAAGCAGCCGACGCTCGTGTTCGTGCGGCTGTCGCGCGATTCGGTGGTCGACGACACGCTGCCGGAGTGGCTCACGGCACGCCTGCAGAGCATGAAGGTGCCGGCGCAGCGGCTGTGCTTCCAGGTCAGCGAGGAAGTGGCGGCCCAGCACATCAAGCAGACGCGCACGCTGTCGGAGAAACTCGCGGCTGCCGGTTTTCTCTTCGCGGTGGACCACGTCGGCACCGGGCGTGACTCCGCGCAGCTCCTGCACCACGTGCCGATGCAGTTCATGAAGATCGACGGCAGCCTGATGCAGGGCCTGCACCGCGACTCCGACCAGCAGCGCAAGGTCACGGCGCTCGCCCAGGTGGCCCGCAAGCTCAGCATCCGCACCATCGCCGAGCGGGTCGAGGACGCCAAGACCATGGCCGTGCTCTGGCAGCTCGGCATCGCCTACTTCCAGGGCAACTTCGTGCAGACCCGCGGCGTCGTGCTCGAGAGCGCGCCGTCGGCGGAACCGGCACCGGCACCCGAACGACCGGCCCGGCGCGCGTGACCGGCGTCGCAGTTCCGGCACGGCGACGGCGCGCTGCCCACTGCGAGCGTGGAAACGAGACCCGAATCGTTTACGGGCTTATTGACAAATCCTTAACGTGGCCGCCGGGAAACTGAAGAACACCCGTCACGGCATTCTTTTCGGAGCGAGATGACATGGGTCGCGGTCAGACCTCACGGGGGCAACGCCCGAGGGCCGAGGGCATGAGGCAGCAACGGCCGGTATCTGGCGCGTCGCCAGGCCGCACTGCGACCCGCCGCCTGACACTGCGAGCCCTGGCGCTGAGTGGCGCCATCGCCGCCGCGCTCGATCCCGCCGGCGCCGTGACGCTCGGCGATGTGACACTGGAATCCACGCTCGGCCAGCCGCTGAATGCGCGCGTGCCGGTGCTCCTGCAGCCCGGCGAAACCCTCACGGGCAGCTGCGTGACAGCGCCGGTGGCCACTTCACCCGAACTCGGCACCCTGCCGCGGCCAGTCGTGAGCGTGCCCGAGACGGCAGCCGCTGGCAGCTACGACCTGCGCATCACCACCACGCAGCCGCTCTACGAGCCGATGTATGAGCTGCAGCTGCAGGTGCGTTGCCCCGGCATCGCGCTCGTGGTGCGCCAGTACGTGCTGATGCTCGACCTGCCCGGGAGCCGGCCCGCCACCCGGCAGCCGGCAGCCAGCGCTCCGGTACCGGCGGCCATGACGTTGCCCGCCCCGGCCGAGACTCCGGCCCCGGCGCGTCCGCGCCCGGCGCTTGCGGCGCCGGCCACGCCGATCGATGCCGGCAGCCGCTACCGCGTGCAGGCGGGCGACACGCTCTCGACGATCGCCGCCCGCGTCGGTGGCCGCGGCGACGGCGGCCTCTGGGCCATGGCCGACCGCATCTTCGCCGCCAATCCCGACGCGTTCATCGGCGGCAATCCCGACCTGATCAAGCTCGGCAGCGAGATCGTGATCCCGCAGCCGGCCGCATCGGTGCCGGCCACCACGCCCGACACGGTGACCGCGACGTCCACGAGCGTGGCGGTCGCGGCGCCGGCGGCTACCCTGCCCGCACCCGATCCCTCCCCCGCCGCAGCCCCGGACACGACACCGGCAGCGGCCAGTGCGCAGCCCGCCGAGGCAGCGCCTGCGCCTGCTCCGATCACCGCCGACAGCCCGCGTGCCGTATTCGAGGACGAGCAGGTGCGCGAGCCCTCGCCCGCGACCACGGAACCTGCCGCACGCGAGCCGGCGCCCGCCCGGGCTGCCGGGAACGCAGCGCCGAGAGCAAGCGGCCAGGCGGCACCTGCCTGGCTCGCCGCCCTGATCGGCATCCTGATCGGAGCGGCCGCGAGCTTTGCCCTGTTGCGCGAGCGGCTCACCGGTGCCCTGCGTGGGTTGTGGCCGCGACGATCGACGGCCATCGCACCGGTGATCATGACGCCGCCGGCACCCGCCCCGGCGCCAGTACGCATGCAGGCGGCCCGCGAACCGTCGATGGTCGTGGTCGAGGAGCATCGCGCCGAGGACGCCAGAAGCTTCGCACCCGAATGCGACCCGACCGACGAACAGCCGGCCGTGGTCGCCCGCGCGACCCCCGACACCGACCTGTCGCACCTCTTCGAGCCACCCGCCACTGGTGAATTCGCGGTCCATGCCGACGTGTCCGGCCTGCCCGCCGCCGCCGACCTCGATCTCGACCTCAGTGCCGCCACGCCCGACGGCCCGATCGACGAAGAGGTCGGCTGGATCGGTGACGACACCGCGCTCGGTCCCACGGCCGACATGCCGCGGCCCGGCGACCCGGATGGCGAGACCGTCGAGCACATCGACCTGCAGACGCTGTCGCAACGGGCGATCGACGACGAGGAAGTCTCGCGTACCCTGCGCGATGCGCTGGAACTGCTGGAAAGCGACTACGAGACCAACCTGACCGCGAGCCAGGTCATCGACCAGAGCAAGCTCAACCGCATCCTCGCCGACGATGACGACGAGGACACGATGATCCGCACCGGAACCGACCAGGTCCCGCGCCGCTGAGGCGCGTTCAGGCGGCGGATCGCACCGCCTCGATCGCTTCCACCGCGCGCCAGCCGCGCGGCAACACCAGCCCGCGTTGACCGCGCTCGCCGGCGTAATGGGCGAGATCAGCGGCTTTCAGCGTCATGGTGCGCGCTCCACTCGTCACCCGCAGGTCATCGGCCGGTCCCAGCACGGCCACGCCGACGAGCCGCTCCTCGCCTGACTTGAGCTTCGCCGCCGGGATGCCGAGGATGCGATTGCCCTTGCCGCGCGGCAGTTCCGGGAGGTCACCGGCCGCGAACACCAGCAGGTGCCCGGCCGAACTGACGGCTGCCACCCGGGCGTCGCCCGGGAATTCACCGGCCGGCGCCGGTGCCGGCACCACCGCGTCCCAGCCAGACTTGAGCTTCAGGGCCGCCTTGCCGGCGCGGTTGCGCGAGTGCAGCTCGCCCAGCCGCACGAAGAACCCGTAGCCGGCGGTGCTCGCCACCAGCCAGCGCATGTCCGGCTCGCCGATCATGACTCCGCGGAAACTCGCGCCATCGGGCGGGTTCAGGCGTCCGGACAGCGGTTCCCCCTGCCCGCGCGCCGAGGGCAGCGAATGCGCCGACAGGCTGTACGCGCGCCCGGTCGAGTCGAGGAACACGGCGAGCTGCGTGCTGCGCCCGCGGGCAGCGCAGAGGTAGGCATCGCCGGTCCTGAAGCCGAGCGCCGCCGGGTCGAGATCGTGTCCCTTGCCGGCACGCGCCCAGCCACGCTGCGAGAGCACCACCGTCACCGGTTCGGAGGCCACCAGGTCCTCCTCGGCGATGGCCTGCGCCGCCGCCCGCTCGACGAGCGCCGTGCGCCGCTCGTCACCGAACTCCGCGGCGAGCGCCTCGATCTCGTCGCGCACCAGGGCGCGCAGCTTCGCCGGGCTCTTCAGGATCTTCTCCAGCCGGTCGCGCTCGCCGGCGAGTTCCTGCTGCTCGCCGCGGATCTTCATCTCCTCGAGCCTGGCCAGATAGCGCAGCCGCAGGTTGAGGATGGCCTCGGCCTGGACGTCGCTCAGGCTGAACTTCTTCATCAGCACCGGCTTTGGCTCGTCCTCGCGACGGATGATGCGGATCACCTCGTCGATGTTGAGGTAGGCGATCAGCAGCCCGTCGAGGACATGCAGCCGCTCGTTGACCTTGTCGAGCCGGAAACCGAGCCGCCGGCGCACCGTGTCGAGGCGATAGCCGAGCCAGTCGGTGAGCAGCGTGCGCAGGTCGCGCACTGCCGGCCGGCCATCGACACCGATGACGTTGAGGTTGACGCGCAGCGTGCGCTCGAGGTCGGTGGTGGCGAAGAGGTGCAGCATCAGCGCCTCGGCGTCGACCCGGCCGGAGCGCAGCACGAGGACCAGTCGCGTGGGCTCTTCCTCGTCGGACTCGTCGCGCAGGTCCTCCACCATGGGCAGTTTCTTCGCGCGCATCTGCGCGGCGATCTGCTCGAGCACGCGGGCACCGGAGGCCTGGTACGGCAGGCTGTCGACGACGACGGTGCCGTCCTCGACCGTGTAGGTCGCACGCACCCGCAGCGTCCCGGTGCCCTTCGTGTAGATGTCGACGAGCTCCTCGCGGCTGGAGACGATCTCCCCGCCCGTGGGGAAATCCGGCCCCTTGATGCTGCGCATCAGCTGGCGCACGGAGATGTCCGGGTCGTCGATCAGCCGGACGAGGCCCGCCGCCACCTCGCGCAGGTTGTGCGGCGGCACGTCGGTGGACATGCCCACGGCGATGCCCGTGGCGCCGTTCAGCAGCAGGTTCGGCAACTGCGCCGGCAGCAGCGCGGGCTCGCGCAGCGTGCCGTCGAAGTTCGGCACCCACTCCACCGTGCCCTGCTCGAGTTCCGCGAGCAGCACCGTGGCATAGGGTCGCAGCCGCGCCTCGGTATAGCGCATGGCGGCGAAGGATTTCGGGTCGTCGGCCGAGCCCCAGTTGCCCTGGCCGTCGATGATCGGGTAGCGATAGGAAAAATCCTGTGCCATGTGCACCATGGCTTCGTAGCAGGCCGAATCGCCGTGCGGATGGAACTTGCCGATCACGTCGCCGACGGTGCGCGCCGACTTCTTGTGCTTGGAACCCGCGGCCAGCCCGAGCTCGCTCATGGCGTAGACGATGCGCCGCTGCACCGGCTTCAGGCCGTCGGCGAGGTGCGGCAACGCCCGGTCGAGGATCACGTACATCGAGTAGTCGAGGTACGCCCGCTCGGCGAACTCGCGCAGCGGCTGGCGTTCGATGCCCTCGAAGTCCAGGGTGTTCTGCTTGGTCATGGGCAGGGGATTTCCATATGCCTCAGACCTGGACCTGGGCGAGGTTGCCCTTGGTCTCGATCCATGTGCGCCGGTCGCCCGAGCGCTTCTTGGCGAGCAGCATGTCGAGCAGCTGCTCGGTCTGGTCGGGCGCATCCACGGTGAGCTGCACCAGGCGGCGCGTGTCCGGCGCCATGGTCGTCTCGCGCAGTTGCGAGGGACTCATCTCGCCGAGGCCCTTGAAGCGGGTGACGCTGACCTTGCCGCGCAGTTTCTCCGCCTCGATGCGGTCGAGCACGCCCTGACGCTCGGCGTCGTCGAGCGCGTAGAAGACCTCGCGGCCGACGTCGATGCGGTAGAGCGGCGGCATCGCCACGTAGACGTGCCCGGCGTGCACCAGCTGCGGGAAGTGGCGCAGGAACAGCGCGCAGATGAGCGTGGCGATGTGCTGGCCGTCGGAATCCGCGTCGGCGAGGATGCAGACCTTGTGATATCGCAGGCTGGCGAGATCGGCGCTGCCGGGATCCACGCCGATGGCGAGGCTGATGTTGTGCACCTCCTGCGAGGCGAGCAGCTCCGCCTGTTCGACTTCCCAGGCGTTGAGGATCTTGCCCCGCAGCGGCAGGACCGCCTGGAACCGCCGGTCGCGTGCCTGCTTGGCCGAACCGCCGGCGGAGTCGCCCTCCACCAGGAACAGTTCGCTGGCCTCCGCCTCCTCCCCGGTGCAGTCGGCGAGCTTGCCGGGCAGCGCCGGCCCGGCGACGATCTTCTTGCGCACCACCGCCTTGCTGGCCTTGAGGCGGCCCTGTGCCGCGCTGATCGCGCGCTGCGCGATCTGGTCGCCGGTCTCCGGGTGCTGGCTGAGCCAGAGCGCGAAGGCGTCCTTGACCACGCCGGAGACGAAGGTCGTGCACTCGCGTGACGACAGCCGCTCCTTGGTCTGGCCCGAGAACTGCGGGTCCTCGAGCTTCACGGAGAGCACGTAGGCGGCGCCGTCCCAGACATCCTCCGGCGCGATGCGCACGCCCCGCGGCAGCAGGCTGCGGAACTCGCAGTATTCGCGCAGCGCATCCGTGAGTCCGGAGCGCAGGCCGTTGACGTGCGTGCCACCCTGGGGCGTGGGAATCAGGTTCACGTAGGACTCGGCCAGTGCGGTGGCCTCGCCGGTGATCCAGCAGAGCGCCCACTGCACCTCCTCGTGCGGGCCGCGCGCCTCGCCGGTGAAGGGCTGGGCCGGCAGCGTGCCGGCGTCGCCGACCGACTCGACGAGGTACTGGCCGAGGCCGTCGCGGTACTCCCACTCCTCCACCTGCGCCGGGTGCTCGACCTCGAAGACGACCTTCAGGCCGGGGCACAGCACGGCCTTCGCCTGCAGGGCGTGGCGCAGGGCCGGCACCGAGAACCGGTCGGAATCGAAGTACTTCGCATCGGGCCAGAACCGGATCGTGGTGCCCGTGTTGGCCTTGCCGACCTTGCCCACCACCTCGAGACGGCTCGCGCGGTTGCCGCCGCGAAAGCTCATGTTGTATTCCTGCCCGTCGCGGCGCACCCAGACTTCGAGGTTCTTCGACAGGGCATTGACCACGGAGACGCCCACCCCGTGCAGGCCGCCGGAATACTGGTAGCTCTGGCTGGAGAACTTCGCGCCCGAGTGCAGCCGCGTGAGGATCAGCTCGACGCCGGGCACCTTCTCCTGCGGGTGAACGTCGACCGGCATGCCGCGGCCGTCGTCGGCCACCTGCAGCGAGCCGTCGCGGAACAACGTGACGTGGATCCGGCGGCAGTGGCCGGCCAGCGCCTCATCGACGCTGTTGTCGATGACCTCGTGGGCGAGGTGGTTCGGCCGGGACGTGTCCGTGTACATGCCCGGCCGTCGCCGGACCGGATCGAGACCGCTCAGGACCTCGATCGCCGAGGCATCGTACTTGGTGCTCATCGCTCGCAGCCGGATTCGCGCACAACCCGGCGCGCATGGTAGCGCGGCACCTCCGGGCCGGCTACTGCCGGCGGGGGCCTGGAAACATCAGCGCAGCCGCGCGGGCGTCAGGCCGCGGCCAGACACCCGCGCTGCTCACGCGGCAGCGGACCGGGAGCCCCTACGCCCCGGCACCGGCCAGGACACGGCGGCGCACCATCCCGAACACTCCCATCGCGCTCCCGAACAGCCACACCGCGGCCGGTACCGGGACGATGTCGCCGGAGCGCACTGCCCAGGCGAAGAAGGCATTGCTCTGGAAGTAGTGGAACTGGAGGCCGTCCCCGAAGTGGAAGTACCACGCGCGGCTACCGGGAGCGGGCGCGTAGACCGTGCCCGACCAGTAGAAGTAGGGCTGGAGATTGGAGAAGGGACCGGTGCTGGTCAGGCAGTAGTTGGGATCTCCGGGACAGCCAGTCGGGCTGCCACTGGTGTTGTAATACCCCACATTACCCAGCGTGCTGTAGTACAGATGCGCCATCTCGCCCGTGGACAGGTCCACGTTGTGACCACAGTCCGTGCCGGTGTAGGCGAGGTCACAACCCGGCGTGCCCGTGTCGATGACGGTCGGCAGCCGCCAGTCGCTCTTGCCCAGATACGCGGCCGTGTTCAGCGAGGTAATCCACGCCTGCGCTGCGGACCAGCTCATTAGCCCATTGTCGTCATACCCGGACGTCTGCGCCAGATTCGCATCCGCCACCCAGGTGATGTCGAGCACCGTGTCGTAGTACGCCTGCCCTCCTGCACGGCTCAGCAGCTCGGCCTGCACCGAACCGCAGCACCACAGGGCCAGGCAGATCCCGCCGAGATACTTCTTCATGACGTTTTCCCCACTCCGCTATTGGTATCGTTTTTCTTCCGGAAGCCGGTGGCGAAGCCGGTGCCGGTGTTACGGTTTCGGCAACTCTTA